>DASYUP010000437.1:0-3459 GCA_036001185.1 Thermoanaerobaculia bacterium | reverse complement strand
AGCAGCCGGGCGCCGCGCGGCGCCATGGCGGTGTGCGCCACCTGCTTTTCCGGGTTCAGCAGCGACTACAACGTGCTGCAGGACGTGATGAGCGACGACGGCGGCAACAGCAGCTTCCTGACGGTGGCGCAGTGGCGCGCGAACACTGGGCAGGACGCCCACTCGCGCGTGCTCGCCAACGCCACCGAGCTCGCCAACCTCTTCGTCAGCCAGCCGGGCGCCAACTACCACCTGCGCCCGGGAAGCGCGGCGCTCGACGCCGGCACCACCATCGCCGACCTGGTGCGGGACCTCGACTCGCGGCGTCGTCCGGTCGGCGCCCTCTGGGACGCCGGCGCCTACGAGGGTGTCAACGGCCTCTTCGGCGACGGCTTCGAGGGCGGTTCGACGCTGCGCTGGGCGATAACGGCCCCGTAGCCGAGCCGGCCGTCACCCCTCCGCTCCCCGCGCTCCGTCGCCAGCGCTGCCACGGGCCCGCCGCGGGCGCGCCCCGGCGGCGCCACGGCGCCGCCCGATGGCGGTGGTGACATGGGAGGTGAAAGGAGACGGATGCCCATGCAACCCATCGACTACGCGCAGGAGGGCGGCCCGGGCCGCGCCCTCCTCAAGCTCGCCTCGCTTGCCATCCTCGTGCTGCTCCTCCTCGTCCCCGTGACCCAGCTGCTCGGCCTGGTGCGCGAGCGGCAGTCGCGGCAGGAGGAGGTCCGCCGCGAGCTTGCCCGGATGTGGGGCGGCGAACAGACCCTCGGCGCCCTCATGCTGCTGGTGCCCGTGCGCCGCGCCGGCGACCTGCCGGCGGCGCCGGCCACCGGGTGGGCCACCTTCCTGCCGGGCGCCGTGCACTGGCAGGGGGTGCTCGAGCCGGAGCCGCGACAGCGCGGACTCTTCGCGGCCACTGTCTACGAAGCGCGCCTCGAGGCGAGCGGCTGGTTCGCTCGGCCGGCGCCGGTGCCTGGCGATGTCCGCCAGGAGCAGCTCGACTGGGACCACGCCGTCGCGCTGCTGGGCGTCAGCGATCCGCGCGGCCTCCAGGAGCGGCCGGTGTTGCGCTGGGGTGATCGGGCCCGCCCCTTCGAACCTGCCACCCTCGGCCTCGACCAGCTGGGTCCTGGCCTGCAGGCGCCCCTGGCGGCGGGGGATCTCGCCGCCGCCGGGCCGCAGCGACTGCCCTTCTCGTTCCAGCTCATGGTCCGTGGCAGCGAGGCGCTGCGGCTGCTGCCGCTGGGCGACGACACCACCGCCGAGCTGTCGTCCCCTTGGTCGCACCCCGGCTTCGTCGGCGCGTCGCTGCCGCGCCAGCGCGCTGCCGGCCCCCGCGGCACCGGCTTCACCGCCCGCTGGTCGGTGCCTTGTTTCGGCCGCGGCTATCCGCAGCAGTGGCCGGCTGGCCAGCTCGACGCCGAGCACCTGCGCGCGCAGCTGGAGGCGTCGGCCTTCGGGGTCAGCCTGGTGCAGCTCGCCGACCCCTACCAGCAGACCGAGCGAGCGGTGAAGTACGCGGTGCTCTTCATCCTGCTCACCTTCACCACCGTCTTCGTCCTCGAGCTGCTCTCGCCGGTGCGCCTGCACCCGATGCACTACCTGCTGGTGGGCGCCGCGCTCTGTCTCTTCTACCTGCTGCTGCTGGCGCTCGCCGAGCACGGCGGCATGGGGCGCGCCTACGCGGCGGCGACGACGGCGACGGTGCTGCTGGTCACCCTCTACACCCGCGCGGTGCTCGCCGGGACCGCCCGCGCGACGGTGGTGGGCGCCGTGCTGGCCGGGCTCTATGCCTGGCTCTACACCCTGCTGCGGGCGGAGGACTACGCGCTGTTGCTGGGCGCGCTGGGCCTCTTCGGCAGCCTGGCGGCGGTGATGTTCCTCACCCGCCGGCTCGACTGGGCGACGCTGCGCTTCCGGCCGGCGGAGCTGGGTTGAGAGAGACGGGCCGGGGGCGGCCGGCGCGAGCGGTTTTGCCGCCGCCGCGCTAGAGTGCGGGGGAACCACCGCCCATTTGCCGCCCGGAGGACGCCATGGCCAAGTCGCCAATCTGCCGTTGCCTTGCCCTCGCGCTGCTGCTGGCTGCACCGGCGCTCGCCGCGCAGCCGCCCGGCGCCGATTCGCCGCAGCACCTCGTGGACCGCCTGCGCGCCGCCACCGCCAAGAATGACTTCCCCGGCGTCGTCGACTGCATCGCGCCGGCACAGCGGCGCGAGCTTGCCGCCGGTATGGTGCTCGCCAGCACCATGATGGTCGCCTTCCTCGACATGGGCAGCGACATGGCCATGGGCATGGCGCAGGGGATGACCGAGGGGGCAACCGGCACCGAGCCGACCGCCGAACAGAAGGCGGCGATGGAGAAGGCGAAGGCCGAGGCGCAGAAGAAGACCGGCGCGCTGAAGGAACGCCACGCCGCGATCATGAAGCGCTACGGCCTGCAGCAGCGCATGGAGGCGATGCAGAAGGAGGGCCCCAGCGAGGGCCGTTCGCCCGAGCAGGCCATCGCCGCCCTGCTCGCCGGCGTCGACGAGCGGGCGCTGATCGTCGATCTCCTCGGCTTCCTGGAAACGATGGGCGAGAGCCAGCCGGGCGGCGGGCAGCACAAGCCCATGGAGCTGCCTCCCGAGGTCACCGACTACAAGATCGACGGCGACCACGCCACGGCGAAGGCCGGTGACGACACGGTGCGTTTCGTGCGCGTCGACGGACGCTGGTACATGGAGCCGGAGGAGAAGAAGCCGCCGGCGGCGATGTAGCGCCGCGGCCTCCCGACCCATACTCCAGGCGTGCCGTCTCGCCGACGGGGCATGGCGCCTGGCGATGCAGCGCTAGGCCGAGTTGGTCACGCCGTTGCGCGGGCACCAGGCGGCGAGCTCGCACAGGCTGCAGCGGGGCTTGCGCGCCACGCAGACGCGCCGGCCGTGGAAGATCAGCGCGTGGCCGATGAAGATCCACTCCTCCCGCGGCAGCCGCCGCATGAGGTCGCGCTCCACCTTCACCGGGTCCTGCTCCAGCGACATGCCGAGGCGGTAGGAGAGGCGGCCGATGTGGGTGTCGACCACCACCCCCTCCGCCTTGCCGAAAGCGGAGCCGAGCACGACGTTGGCGGTCTTGCGCGCCACACCGGGCAGCGTGAGCAGCTCCTCCATGCTCTGCGGCACGCGGCCACCGTAGGCGTCGCGCAGCCGGCGGGCGGCCCCGAGCACCAGCTTCGTCTTGTTGCGGAAGAAGCCGGTAGGGCGGATCTCCGCCTCGAAGGTGGGCACGTCGGCGGCGGCGAAGTCGTCGGCCGTGCCGTACTTCTGAAAGAGCGTGCGGGTCACCTGGTTGACCCGCGCGTCGGTCGACTGCGCGGAGAGGATGGTGGCGACGAGGAGCTGCAGGGGGTTCTCGTGCAGCAGGGCGGTCTGTACCTCGGCGTAGACGTGGTGGAGGGTACGGACGATGGTGGCGACGGCGGCGTCGTCGACGAGGCGGGGG
>DASYUP010000436.1:0-7446 GCA_036001185.1 Thermoanaerobaculia bacterium | reverse complement strand
GCCGGGGGCCCGGGTGCTCCCCGCCGGCGAGCCGCGCGATGGTAACAGACGCTACGGCGTGCGCGGCGCCGGCGGCCGGGCCGGCTGCGGAGCCGGCTTGGCCGGCGCCTTCGTCTTCGGCGCCTCGGTGGTGGCACCGCTCATCACCGAGGCGCTGACGGCGCCACCCTTGTAGACGGAGATCGCCAGCGTCAGCACGATGAAGGCGACGAACGCCCACACCGTCAGCTTGTGGATGAACTGGGTGGTGCCGCGGGCGCCGAACGCCGTCTGCGTGGCGCCGCCGCCGAACACCGAGAGGTCCGCCCCCGAGCCCTGCTGGAGGAGCACGACGAGGATGAGGAAAAGGCAGACGACGACTTCCAGCACGTAGAGCACGTAGATCACGGGGTACCTCCGAGGGGGATATCCGGCCCTGCTGGTAGGGACACCCCTACCGGCGGGCGGCGCCGCAGGCGTGCATGATAGCGAGGAATTGTGTCGCGTCAAGGCTGGCGCCGCCGACCAGGAAGCCGTCGACGTCGGGCTGGGCGATGAGCTCGGCGGCGTTGTCGGGCTTGACCGAGCCGCCGTAGAGCAGTCGCAAGGCGGCGGCCGCTGCGGGAGAGGCCAGCTCCGCCACCTGCTGGCGGAGGAAGGCATGGGCCTCCTGCGCCTGCTCGGGGGTGGCCGTGTCGCCGGTGCCGATGGCCCATACCGGCTCGTAGGCGACCACCCAGTCCTCGCTGGCGGCGGCGAGGGCCGCCCGCAGCTGGCGCTCGAGCACCGCGAAGGTGCGCCCGGCGCGCCGTTCCTCCCGGGTCTCTCCGAGGCAGAGGATGGGGCGCAGTCGGTGCCTGGCGGCGGCGCGCAGCTTGCCCGCCACCAGCTCGTCGCTCTCTCCATGGTCGCGGCGACGCTCGCTGTGGCCGATCAGCACCCAGCCGCATCCCGCGTCCCGCAGCTGCGCCCCCGAGACGTCGCCGGTGTGGGCGCCGGCGTCCTCGGGATGGAGGTCCTGGCCGCCCATGCTGATCGCCGAGCCGTCCAGCGCGGCGGCCACCGGCGGCAGCAGCGGAAACGAGGGGAAGATCACGGCTTCGATGCCGGCCACCGGCAGGCCGGCGGGGTCGCCCCCTTCGTCGCGCAGCCGCCGGCAGAAAGCCCGCGCCTCGCCGGCCAGCAGGTGCATCTTCCAGTTGGCGGCAGCGAGCGCCGTGCGCTTCATGAGCCTTCCCCGTCCGTGGCGCGCAGCGCCTCGACCCCCGGCAGCTCCTGGCCGGCGAGGAACTCCAGCGAGGCACCGCCGCCGGTCGAGATGTGGTCGATGCTGCCGTCGGCCCCCGCCTGTCGCGCCGCCGCCACCGTCTCGCCGCCACCGATGACCGTGAAGCCGGCGCAGGCGCCCACCGCCTGCGCCACCGCTCGCGTGCCGGCGTCGAACGGCGGCCGCTCGAACACTCCCATGGGACCGTTCCAGAACACCGTCCGCGCGGCGGCGATCGCCTGCGCGAAGCGCCGGCGGCTCTCGCTGCCGATGTCGAGCGCCATCTTGCCCGCCGGCACGCCTTTCTCGGCAGGCACCTCGGTGGCGCTGTCGGGCGCGTCGATGCCGTCGGCGACGATGAGGTCGACGGGCAGCTGCACGGTGGCACCGCGCGCGGCAGCCTTCTGCAACAACTGGGCGGCGAGCGGCTTCTTGTCGGGCTCGTGCAGCGAGGCGCCGATGTCGTGGCCCTGGGCGGCGAGGAAGGTGTTGGCCATGCCGCCGCCGAGCACCAGCTCGTCGACGAGGTCGAGCAGGTTGTTGAGGGTGTCGATCTTGCCCTCGATCTTGGCGCCGCCGATCACCGCCACGAACGGTTTCGCCGGCGTGCGCAGCAACCGCGAGAGCGCCTCTACCTCCCTCACCAGCAGCCGCCCGGCGGCCTTGCGCGCCAGCCGCTGCGGCACTCCCACCACCGAGGCATGAGCGCGGTGGGCGGCGCCGAAGGCGTCGTCGACATAGGCCTCGGCGAGGGCGGCGAGGGCCGCCGCGAACGCCTCGTCGTTCTTCTCCTCGCCGGCGTGGTAGCGGAGGTTCTCGAGCAGGCAGACGCCGCCATCGCCGAGCGCCGCGGCCGCCGCCTCCGCTGGCGCGCCGACGCAGTCGGCGGCGAAGGCCACCTCGGTCTCGAGCAGCTCGGCCAGCCGAACCACCACCGGTCGCAGGCTGTATTTGGGCTCCGCCTTCCCCTGCGGGCGGCCGAGGTGGGAGGCCAGCAGCAGCCGGGCGCCGGCTCGGCGCAGCTCGCCGAGCGTCGGCAGCGCCTCGCGCAGGCGGGTGTCGTCCCCCACCTCGCCGTCGGCGAGCGGCACGTTGAAGTCGACGCGCACCAGCACGCGGCGGCCGCGCAGGGTGGCAAGATGGAGGTCTTCGAGGGTGAGCAGTCGCCGCATCAAGACGTTCCTCCGGGCCGCGCCGCGCGGGACGCTGCGGGGCCCCGCCCGAGCCGCACGATGAGATCCGCCAGCCGGCTGGCGTAACCCCACTCGTTGTCGTACCAGGCCACCACCCGCAGCAACCGGCCACCGTCGACGTGCTGCAGCAGCGGCAGGTCGACGATCGCCGAGCAGGGGTGGCCCACGAAATCGCTGGAGACGAGCTCCTCGTCGCTGGTGGCGAGGATACCGGAGAGCGGCCCGGCGGCGGCTTCCCGGAAGGCCGCCGCGACCTCGTCGAGGGAGGGCGTGGCGTCGAGCTCGAGGACGAACTGCACCATCGACACCGCCGCCACCGGTACGCGTACCGCCTGGGCATCGAGCCGGCCGGTCAGCTCGGGCAGCACGAGACCCACCGCTCGCGCGGCGCCCGTCGACGTGGGCACGATGTTGATGGCGGCGGCGCGCGCCCGCCGGGCGTCGGGCAGCGGCGCGTCGAGCAGCTCCTGGCCGCGGGTGTAGCTGTGGACGGTGGTGAGCAGCCCGCGGCGCAACCCGAAGGCGCGATGCAGCACCAGCGCCACCGGCGCCATGCAGTTGGTGGTGCAGGAGGCGTTGGAGATCACCCGCTGGCTTGCCGGGTCGAGGCGGTCCTCGTTGACGCCCAGGCAGACGGTGAGATCGGCGTCGGCGAGGTTCGCCGACATCAGCACGTGATCCACGCCCTCGCGCAGGTGCGCCGCCACCTGCTCGCGCCGCGACATCGTGCCGGTCGCCTCGACCACCAGCCGCGGATTGGCGCCCAGCCAGGGGATGCGCGCCGGGTCGCGCTCGCTGCACACCAGGACCTCGGTGCCGGTGAGCCGCAGCTTGCCGCCATCGTTCTCGACCGCACCGGGGAAGACGCCGTGCACCGAATCACGGCGGATGAGCGGCAAGAGCTGCGCCAGCGGCGCCAGGTCGTTGACCGCCACCACCGCGAAGTCGCCACGGCGGGCAGCGAGCCGCAGCAGCGCGCGGCCGATGCGGCCGAGGCCGTTGACGGCGACGCGCGGGAGATCGGCGGCTGCGCTCATCGGGCTGGGCACCATAACCAGGGGTCGAACCATAACAATCGGAGTCGGACCATCACAATGAGGTCGACCCACCACGACGGGCGGGCGCCTAAGATGAAGGAGTGGACGTCGTCCGCCCGCTCGTGCTCGCCATCGAGACCTCCTGCGACGACACCGCCTGCGCGCTGCTCGACGGCGACGGGCGCGTGCTCGCCAGCAGCGTGTCGTCGCAGCTGCTCGCCCACCGTCCCTACGGCGGCGTGGTGCCGGAGATCGCCTCGCGCGAGCACCTCGCCAACTGGCCGACGGTGGCGGCGGCGACGCTCGCGCCACTCGGCATCGCCCCCGGCGATGCCGACCTGGTGGCGGCGACGCGCGGCCCTGGGCTGGTCGGCGCGCTGCTCGTCGGGCTGTCGCTCGGCAAGGCGCTCGCCTACGCCCTCGGCCGCCCGTTCTACGGCGTGCACCACCTCGAGGGACATCTCTGGTCGCCCTTCCTCGCCGGTGCCGGCGAGCCGGCGGCCACACCCCCGGCGCGCTTCGTCGCGCTGGTCGTATCGGGCGGCCACACGGCGCTGTACGCGGTCGCCGATGGCGCCGTCGGCACGCTGGCCGAGACCCGCGACGACGCCATGGGAGAGGTCTTCGACAAGCTGGGCAAGCGGCTGGGCCTGCCCTATCCGCAGGGGCCGGTGGTCGACCGCCTGGCCGAGGGCGGCGACGCCGCGGGCGAGCCGCTGCCGGTGCCGCGCGTCGAAGACGACCTCTACTTCTCCTTCTCGGGGCTCAAGAGCGCCGCCATTCGCCGGCTCGAGCAGCTCGAGCGGGCGGGCGCGGCCGGCGCCCCGGGAGAGCCCTCACCGGCGATGCTCGACCTGCTGGCCGGCTTCCGCGCTGCCGCCGTGGCGCAGCTCGTCGACCGGCTCGAGAGGCTCTACCAGCGGCAGCCGTTCGCCTTGCTCGCCGTCTCCGGCGGCGTCGCCGCCAACCGGCTCCTGCGGCCCGCGCTGGCGGACTGGGCGTCGGCGCGCGGCGTCGACCTGCGGCTCGTGCCGCCCGTCTACGCCGGCGACAACGCGGCGATGATCGCGCTCGCCGCCCTGCAGCGGCACCGGCGGGGGGATCCTCCCGATCCCTGGACGGTCGAGGCCGAGAGCCGCATCCCGTTCGGCGCCGCCGCGGCGAAGGCCCCGGCCGCTGGGCGGCCGGGGCGTCGCACGTCGTCTACCCGTCGTCGCTAGAAGCGCACGCCGACAGAGAAGCGGAAGGTCCGCGGCGTCTGGAAGTCGAGGTCGTTACGCGGCTTGCCGAAGCCGCCCTGGGTGGCGGAGGCCGGCTGCCGCCGCCAGTTGACTCCCTCGACCGGCGTGGTGGTGAAGGGGTTGAAGCGGCTGAGGCCGGCGGTGTTGATCGCCGTCTGCACCGTCGTGTTGACCGCCTCGACGCCGTGCTCGTTGAAGGCGTTGATCACCTCGGGCTGCAGGAAGATCTCGAGGTCCTGGCCCAAGGCCGGCCACTTGAACGAGTAGTTGACGGCGAGGTCGGTGCGGGTGACGGAGTCGGTATGGAAGGCGTCGCGGTCGGTGAAGTAGTAGGGCACCGAGCTGGGCGCGTTGGCGTAGCCGGGATTGACGACCAGGCCGGGGACGGTGGGGCTGAAGCGGGTGTCGACGCCGTTCACCGCGAACGCGCCGTAGGGAGAGCCGCTGTGGTAGATCTCGAGCGCGCTGATATTGAGCTCGTGGTGCGGCGTGGCGAAAGCCCGCCAGACCGCCCACAGGCGCGCCCGGTGGCGCTGATCGGCCGCCAGGTCGCCTTCGGGGTTGTTCTGCCGGAAGGCCTGGTACTCGGGGTATTGGAGCACCGTAGAACGCACCGGCCCGGCGCCGGCGGTTTCGCCGTCGACGTTGCCCTTGAGCTGCGAGAGCGTGTAGTTGCCGCCGAGCTCCCAGTTGCTGCTCAGCCGGTAGCGGAACTGGCTGTGCATGCCGTTGTACTCGTGCTTGAGGATGTTGTTGTCGTTTTCCACCACCGAGATGTCGAGGCGACCGAACGGCGTGGTGGCGATGCCGGTCGAGAGGTCGCGCCGGTCCATGTAGAAGTCGCCGCCCTCGCGATGGACG
The DNA here is from genome assembly GCA_036001185.1 of Thermoanaerobaculia bacterium. Classification (GTDB taxonomy): domain Bacteria; phylum Acidobacteriota; class Thermoanaerobaculia; order Multivoradales; family JAIOJS01; genus DASYQD01. Next base: position 1,868 of record DASYUP010000436.1, on the reverse strand, counting down.
AGGTCGACCCGCACGACGCCCTTGCCGCCGAGCCGCTTGGCGACGCCAGCGGAGATCTCGTCGGTGTGCGGCGAGGCGAGGCTGCCGCCGACCTTGGTCTGGACGCCGGGAATGCTGCCGGCCCGGAACACGTTGGGGTCGCGGTTGCTGGTACCGCCGACGCTGTTGAACCAGGCAAAGATCTGCGCCAGCGCGTCGTGGTTGTCGATCGTCGGGTTGCCGGTGGCGTTGATCGACGGCCCGCGATAGTTCCAGGTGAAGGCCGCCGGGTTGCCGGCCGCCGACGACGCGTCGCCCTGGCTGTTGGCGATCGCCGTCACGTAGCGGCCCCAGGAGCCGGTGAACAGCCAATCGCCGTCCCCGCGGGGGTCGAAGGTGAGGGCCAGGCGCGGGCTGATCTTGGAGTCCGCGATCACCTTGGCGCCCGACTGGTCACTGCCGTCGTTCTTGTCGTAGCGCGCCCCGAGGTTGAAGCTCCAATGGTTGTTGAGGCGCCAGTTGTCGTTGAGGAAGAGCGAGTTGGTCTTGAAGGCGCTGCCCCGGCTGGAGGTGAGGATGGGGTTCCACTGGATGACCGGGTTGGCGCCGGCGTCGGGCTTGACGACGAAGCGGCCGAACACCGCCGCCGAGGCGCCGGTGCCGATCACCACCGGCGTCACACCGGTGACGCGGAAGTCGCTGCCCGACTGGTGGTTGTCGGCGACGCGGATGTCGTTGAAGCTGTCGTAGCCGAGCACGAAGTCGTGCGAGCCGAGGTTGTCGGTGGAGAGGAAGTAGGAGGCCTTGCCGAGGTAGTTCTTGTTGCTGCGCTCCTCGGTGCGGCAGACGCCGCAGAAGGTCGGGCTGTTCCAGCGCTCGCCGCCGGTGCCGGTGATCAGCGTGCCGCGGATGAGATCGGTGAACAGCGAGCCCGAGCCGACGAACTCGAACTTGCGCTCCGAGTACTGCCCCTCGACGAAGAAGTTGTTGGTGAAGATGCCGGTGTAGGTGAGGGCCTTGAGGTTCTGCGGCGTCGAGCGGGACACCAGACTGTCGAGGTCGAGAGCCTGGTTGTTGAAGTTGTTGCCGGTCTCCGAGTCCTTGATCTTCAGGTAGGTGGCCACCACACGGTGCTGGGCGCTGGCCGACAGCGTCACCTTGCCCTCGTAGCGCTTCTGCGTGCGGGCGGCCGCGTAGGCCGTGAGGGCGGGGGCGAGCGTGAATTGGGTTTCGGTGGTGTCGCGGTCGCGGCCGGCGGCGAAGAACCAGACGTGGTCGCGCCACAGGAAGCCGCCGAGGGTGGCCTCGTAGGTCTTGTTGATCTTGTCGGTCTGGGCGGTGGTTAGCGGCGTCTTGCCTTCCCACTTCTGGTTGGTGAAGTTGGTGCGGAAGGAACCGGAGAACTCGTTGCCGCCAGAGCGGGTGATGGCATTGACGACGCCGCCGGCGAAGCGGCCGTATTCGGCGGAGATGCCCGACGAGGAGATGGTGGTCTGCTCCACCGCGTCCTCGATGAAGAGGTCGAGCGGTTGGCCACGAATGTTCTCGTTGACCACCACGCCGTTGACGAGGAAGAGATTCTCGTACGACATGTTGCCGGAGATGACGATGTTGTTGGTGCGGCCAGCCCGCGGGCCGGTGTCAGCGGCCGCCGGCGACATCAGCGTCGCCTCGCGGATGTTGCGATCGACCGCCAGCTCCTCGATGAAGGTCTTCGGATAGGTGACCGAGGACTGTGGCTCGGTGGAGATGCGCTCGGCGTTGCCGGTGACGACGATCTCCTCCGACACCGTGTCGAGCGACATGCCGGCGTCGAGCCGCGTGGTCTGGGCAGCGGAGAGGACCACGGTGCGGCCGGTGCCGAGGTAGCCCTGCAGCTCGAACTTGAC
>DASYUP010000435.1:0-6400 GCA_036001185.1 Thermoanaerobaculia bacterium | reverse complement strand
AGGGGAGGGGGTCGGGTGGGGGGCGGCAGCGGGCTTTGCCCGCGGGGGCGGGCTCAAGGCGCCCAGGCGCCGGCGCCGCCGCTCTCGAAGCCGTCGGCGAAGATGAGGCTGGGCGGGATCTGCACTGCCGCCAGCATCGCCCCGTAGTTGCCGACCGTGACGCTGATGGCGCCGCTGGTGACCGTCGCGCTGCCACCGCTGCCCAGGCGATGCGTGCTGTCGAAGCGCCAGAGCGCGGCCGGGCCGGTGACCGGCATGCCGAACGCGACGTTTACCGTCTGCGCCGCGTTGGTGTGGTTGAACAGCAGCACCCAGAGCTTGCCGTCGCCACGCACGGCGTAGGCGCCGAGGGTGTCGGGAGTGGTGCTGGTGTTCGCGCGCACGCTGTCGCCCAGCACCTTGGCGCCGACGCCGTCATAGTTGAGGTAGAGCTTGAACGCGTCCTCGACCAGCGTGTCGGCGCCGGGCGCCACCCAGCGGGCGGCGGCATCGACCCCCTCGCGCCCGAACAGCGCCAGCGACTCCGCCTGGGCGAGGGCGCTGGACGGCCCGGCGTCGCCGAAGTTGTACTCGGTGATGGCGAGACCGACGCCGGGGCAGTGGCCGGCGATCCACTCCTTCATGCGCGGGATGACGTACATCGGCGGCTCACCGGACTGGCCGATCCACGACTCGGAGATCCAGTTGCGGTCGTAGAGCTCCTTGAGCGACCGCATCCGCGCCGCCGCCGCGCCGTCGCCGCCGAAGGCGATGCCCCCGCCCTGCGGGTAGTAGTGGATGTCGAGGTAGTCGACGAGGCGGACGCCGTTGGTCTGCTGGTAGGCGCAGACCTGGTCGAGGTACCACTGCAGCAAGGGCTTGCCGCCGTGCGCTTGGCGATCGGCGCCGGTGACGCACGATGGCCCCACCGCGGCGTCGGCGGCCGAGGTGAAGTAAGCGCACCACCCCCACTCCACTGGCCCGAAGGTCTTCGCTGTCGCATCCCTCGCCTTGATGGCTGCTGCGTAGGTCACCGTCCGCGACCACAGCTCGTCGTAGGTGAGCGGCGCCGGGTGCACGTCGCGGTGGGTGCTGTTCCACAACATCGGCTCGTTGTCGAGGGCATAGAAGCTGAGACGCCCCGAGCCGCCGAGCACGCCGGCGATGTGGGTCATCCAGTCGGTGACGAAGGTGGCGTCGATCGGGTCGGAGGTGTCGGCCGTGTCGTTGCCAGTGATCTGGCCGTTGGTGCAGTTCGTGCCCGAGGAGCAGCTCCCGTTGCCGGCGTCGGTCTTGCACCAGGCCATGCAGTTGGGATCGAACTGGCAGGCACGCGTGCACTCGTTCTCGTTCTGGGCGCCGTATTTGGCGACCCCGAACCCCCAGCGCTTGCCCCGCGCATTGGCGGCCGTGATGCCCAGGTACTTCGGCGTGTAGCCGATCAGCGGCACGGTGAGCAGCGGCTGGCTGCCGCGAGCGAGGGTCTGCTGGACGAAGGCATCGGCGCTGGTGCCGTTGGGCAGGTTGTTGAGGTTCGGGTTGCCGTCCGGCACGTTCATGAAGAACCAGTCGCTGGCGGTGTTGTGGACGTCGACCTTCCAGTTGTAGCGGGTCACCGAGTTGCCGCCCCAGCGGTTGAGCGGGTAGGGCACCACCGTCATGCGCGCGGTGTCGGCGGCGCTCACCCCATAGATCAAGGGGTTGATCGGGCGGCGATCCTGGTTGGGCACCACCGTCACCGTGACCGCCGCCGACAGCGACACCGGGATGAGCCAGAGGAGAAGCCACAGGCCGGGCGGCCAACGACGGCGGCACTTCCGACGTACGCTCACTGAGCCACCCTAGACTGACGCTCCCGCGGGTGCGATGAAACGGCTAACAGTGGCATCGCCCCCCGTCCCCGCCGCGGCTTCCGGAGCCTCTCCCGCGACCCGGCTTTGCCCCTTCGAGCTCGCGTTCCTCGGTGCGCTGGCCCTACTGGCACGGACCTTCAACCTCGGCCGCTTCTCGCTCTGGGTCGACGAGATCCTGCTCGTGTTGCGCAGCCACGGCTCCCCCGCCCAGGTGTGGGCGGCGAGCCACATGAACGCCGAGCACCCGCCGCTGGCGGCCCTGGCGATGTCGGGCATGCACGCTCTCGGCGCCGGCGACACCACCCAGCGGCTGCTGCCGACCGGGCTCGGCGTGGCCAGCGTCGTGCTCACGGCAAGCTGGACGGCGCGACACTTCGGGCGCCTCGCCGGGCTGGCCAGCGGCCTGGTGCTCGCCCTGCTCCCTTTCCACGTCCGCTACTCCCAGGAGCTGCGCCCCTACGCCTACCTGCTCTTCTTCGCCGCGTTGACGCTGGTGGCCGTCGACCGTGTGGAGCGCCGCCCGGATGCCGCGTCGGCGGCCCTTCTCTTCGCCGCGCTTCTCGGCGGCCTCTACTCCCACTACCTCTTCGCGCTCGTGCTCGTGCCGGCGAGCTGGCCGCTCGTCGAGGCCGCTTGCCGCGGTGGCGAGCAACGGGCGGCGGCGCGACGGACGTTGCGGTGGGTCGCCGGGTCCGTCGGCGCGGCTTTGTTGCTCTTCGTGCCCTGGATCCTCGGCGTCGCCGCCACGCTCGCCGCCCGCCGGCCGGCGGCACCCGCGCGGCCGTGGATGCCCGAGGGGATCCTCGAGCGCGCCCAGTTCCTCACCACCGGCGGCATCGAGGGCGACGCCTTCAGTTGGGCCGGCGCCTTCGCGCTCGCCTTGCTGCTGGTGGGCGCCACCGCAGCTCTGCGCGGCTCCCGCGGCCGCGCCGCGCTGGCCGGCCTCCTCACCGGCAGCGTCATCGTCGAGCTCGTCTTGCGGGCGGCGCGGCACTGGAGCAACGGGCGCTACGACACGCTCAGCGCACCCTTCATCGGCGTCCTGGTGGGGGTGGGGATCGCGCGCCTCGCCACCGGCTGGCCCCACGGCTCGCGCCGTGCAGGCCGCGCCGTTGCCGCCGCCGCACTGGCGGCGCTGCTGGCCGGCGAGGTCGGCGGGCTGCTGCGCTACGCGCGGGGCGGCCGCCCCGACTGGGACCGCGTGGCGGCGGCGGTACGCCAGGCGCGCCGGCCCGGCGAGCCGCTGCTGGTCGAGAACGAGTGGACGAGGATCTCGCTCGGCTACTACTTGCAGGGCCCGGACTTCGCAGCTCGCGCCGGCGAGGACGGGGCCCCGCGCGTCCTCGGGGCGGCCCCCGCCAACGTGGGCGCGCTCTGGCCTCCCGAACGGAGCGCCCTGCTCGTCACCGCCGGGTACCCCGGCAAGGCGTGGCTGCGCCGCTGGGCCCGCTCGGCGACCCCCCTGGCCCATTCCCGCCGCAGCCACGCGAGGCTGGTCCGCCTGGCGCCGGAGCTGCGACGGCAGCTCGGGGCACCCCTCCCGCCGATTGACAGCGGCGCCGCGGTTCGATGAAGTCCGCTAGCTTGCCAAGGAGGGAATCCCATGCGACCACGCATCCGGGCCGCCGTGGCCCCGCTCGTTCTCGCCGTCCTCGTGCCCTGCGCGCTTGCCGTCACTGCGGAAGCGGCAGCCAAGCAGCCCGACCGGCCGGCCGCGGCGTCCATCGGCACTTACGACGAGAGCCTCTTCCAGGCCCTCGACTTCCGCCTCGTCGGGCCGTTCCGTGGCGGCCGCTCGACCGCCGTCACCGGCGTTCCCGGCCAGCCCCGTACGTTCTACATGGGGTCCACCGGCGGCGGCGTGTGGAAGACCACCGATGGTGGCGCCACCTGGCGCAACGTCTCCGACCGCGTGCGCGACGACAAGCCCTACACGCCAGCAACGGTGATGGGCGAGGTGGCGCCGGGCAAAGCCCTCTCCGAGTTCTTCTCGGCGGCACCGCCGAAGGCGCCGGGGCCCACCCGTGAGCGCCCCGGCGACGCCTTCGGCAGCGCCTCGGTGGGCGCCATCGCCGTCGCCCCCTCCGACCCCAACGTCGTCTACGTCGGCATGGGCTCGGCCTGCATCCGCGGCAACGTCTCGCCGGGCGACGGCGTCTACAAGTCGACCGACGGCGGCGAGACCTGGCACCACCTGGGTCTTTCGCAGGTGCAGACGATCGGCAAGATCCGCGTCCACCCCAAAGACCCCGACCTCGTCTACATCGCCGCCCTCGGCCACGCCTTCGGTCCCAACCCCGAGCGCGGCGTCTTCCGCTCCACCGACGGCGGCCACAGCTGGCGCAAGGTGCTCTACGTCAGCGACGACGCCGGCGCCATCGACCTGGTGATGGACCCCAGCAACCCGCGCGTGCTCTACGCGGCGATGTGGGAGGCCCGGCGCCAGCCGTGGACGATGATCTCCGGCGGCAAGGGCAGCGGCATCTACAAGTCGATCGACGGCGGCGACACCTGGCGCCAGCTCTCCGAGGGCCTGCCCCCGGGCCCCCTCGGCCGCATCGGCCTCGCCCTCTCCCCCGCCAGCCCCAGCCGCCTGTGGGCACTCGTCGAGGCGAAGGAGAAGTGGGGGGTCTACCGCTCCGACGACGGCGGCAAGAGCTTCCGCAACCTCAGCACCGACCGCAACCTGGTGCAGCGGGCCTGGTACTACACCCACATCTTCGCCGACCCCAAGGACGCCAGCACGGTCTACGTCCTCAACACCTCGATGTGGCGCTCGGAGGATGGCGGCAAGACCTTCACCCCCATCCGCACGCCGCACGGCGACAACCACGACCTGTGGATCAACCCCGACGATCCGCAGACGATGATCGAGAGCAACGACGGCGGCGCCAACGTCACCATGAACGGCGGCCGCAGCTGGTCGACGCAGGCCAACCAGCCCACCGCCGAGATCTACCGCGTCACCGTCGACGACCAGTTCCCCTACTGGATGTACGGCGGCCAGCAGGACAACTCGGCGGTGGCGATGCCCAGCCGCACCATGGGCGGCGGCGTCGACCGCCAGGACTGGTACATCCCCGGCGGCTGCGAGAGCGCCTACGTGGCGGTCAACGCCCGCAACCCGCGGGTCACCTACGCCGGCTGCTACGGCGGCAGCGTCGGCCGCTACGACCGCGACCTCGGCCACGAGGAGGACGTCTCGCCATGGCCGCAGGCGGGGGTCGGCCAGCAGGCCAAGGACCTGCGCTACCGCTTCCAGTGGAATCAGCCCATCCGCAGCTCACCGCACGACCCGCAGGTGGTCTACACCACCTCGCAGGTGGTGCACCGCAGCCGCGACGAGGGCAAGTCCTGGGAGGTGATCAGCGCCGACCTCACGCGCAACGACCCCGCCAAGCAGGGCTACTCGGGCGGACCCATCACCTGGGACAACACCGGCGTCGAGGTCTACGACACCATCTTCGCCTTCGAGGAGTCGCCGCTCACCCCCGGCGAGCTGTGGGCGGGCAGCGACGACGGCCTGGTGCACCTGTCGCGCGACAACGGCGCCCACTGGACCGACATCACGCCCAAGGCAATGCCGGAGTGGGCGACCGTCAACAGCATCGAGCTGTCGCGCCGCGAAGCCGGCCGCGCCTACCTGGCGGTGCACCGCTACCGGCTCGACGATTTCAGGCCCTACATCTTCCGCACCGACGACTACGGCAAGACCTGGCAGCTGATCACCGACGGGCACAACGGCATCCCCGCCAACCACTGGGTGCGGGTGGTCCGCGAGGATCCCGACCGTCCCGGCCTGCTCTACGCCGGCACCGAGTTCGGTCTCTACGCCTCCTTCGACGCGGGCCGCACCTGGCAGCCCTTCCAGGTCGACCTGCCGGTGGCGCCGGTGGCCGACCTGGCGGTGAAGAACGGCGACCTGGTGGTGGCCACGCACGGCCGCTCGTTCTGGGTGCTCGACGACCTCTCGCCGGTGCGGCAGCTGACGCCGGATATTGCCAAGAGCAGCCGCTACCTCTTCGCCCCCCGCGACGCCGTGCGGCTGCTCAATCGCGGCGGCGGCGGCGAGGGCGGCGCCGGCGCCCGCGGGGACAATCCCCCCTACGGGGCGAGCATCTTCTACCTGCTGCCCGAGGATCTGTCGGCCGACGGCAAGACCGAGGTCAAGCTCGAGATCCTCGACGCCGACGGCAAGACGATCCGCACGCTTTCCAGCCAGAAGGAAGAGTACTCGGCGCCCAATCCGTTCCTGCGCTTCTTCCCCGAGCTGGCACGCCCGCGCAAGCTGGCTGCCCACAAGGGGCTCAACCGCTTCGACTGGAACCTGCAGCTCCCCGACGCCTTCGTGGTGCAGGACGCGGTGCTCTGGGGCAGCACCGACGGGCCGGTGGTGCCGCCTGGCAAGTACCAGGTCAAGCTCACGGTCGGCGACTGGTCGAGCACGCAGCCGCTCGAGGTGCGGCCCGACCCGCGCAAGCAGGTGGCGCCCGACGCCTTCGCGGCGCAGTATCGCGTCGCGAAGACGGCGTGGGAACAGCTCTCGCGCACCCATCGCGCCATTCAGC
>DASYUP010000434.1:0-3335 GCA_036001185.1 Thermoanaerobaculia bacterium | reverse complement strand
GAAGAGCTTCATCAAGAGGCGGGGATCGGTGCGCGAGAGCACCACCTGCGGCCCCTTGGGCTCCTTGTGCACGTTGACGATGACGGCGCGGATGCGGTCGCCCTGGCTGTAGCGCTCGTGGCGCGCCTGCTCCTGGCGCGGCACCACCGCCTCGGTGCGGCCGAGGTCGACGATGATGTCGCCGCGCTCGAAGCGGCGCACGGTGCCGTTGACCACCTCGCCCACGCGGTGGGCGTATTCGTCGTAGACCTTGTCGCGCTCGGCCTCGCGGATGCGCTGGTAGAGCACCTGCTTGGCGGACTGCGCGGCGATGCGGCCCAGGCCCTCGGTGGAGATGGGGATGAGGATCTCGTCGCCCACCTGGGCGTCGCTCTTGTGGTCCTGCGCCTCCTCGACGCTCCACTGCGCGAGCGGGTCCTCGACCAGCTCGACCACCTGCTTGACGATCCAGGCGTCGAACTTGCTGTTGTCGGGATTGAAATGGGCGCGCACCGGCTCCTTGATGCGGTGCTGCTTCTTGGCGGCCGAGGCCATCGCGTCCTCGATCGCCGTCACCCACTTCTGCTCGTCGATCTCCTTCTCGCGGGCGACGAGACGGAGGAGCTCTCCCAGCTGGACGTCGGAGGTCTGGGTTCGGGCCATGATTGCTCTTTCCTTCTTCCTAGAGTTCGATCTCGAGCCGTGCCTTGGTCACCTGCGCGAGCGAGATCACCTGCGGCTCGCCCTTCTCGTCGGTCACCGTCACCTGCCCGCCGCCGGCGGCGTCGAACCCCGCCAGCCGGGCCACCACCGTGCGCTTCTTGCCGCCGGGAGGCTGGATGGTGATGCGTGCCAGCCTGCCGGTGAAGCGGGCGAAGTCCTCGGCGCGGTAGAGCGGGCGGTCGAGGCCGGGCGAGGTCACCTCGAGGGTGTAGCGCGCCGGCCCGAAGTCGACGACGTCGAGCAGCGCCGAGGCCTGCCGCGACACGTGCGAGCAGTCCTCGAGGCTGACGCCTCCAGGCTCACGGTCGAGCACCAGGCGGAGGATGCCGCCCTTGAGCTCGACGTGCACCAGCTCGCAGCCGGAGCCCGCGGCGATTCCCGCCAGCTCGGTCACCAGCCTGTCGTCGACTCCATCGTTGCTAACCGCCATCGCGCCAGATCATTCCCCACCGTGGAGGTCCGCCGCTCGGAAAAACTCCGAAAAAAAAAGTGGGCCAAAGCCCACTTTCCTCGTTGCGGCAGGAAGGTTGGCAGCCGCAGGCCAGACGCTGCCGCGGCCGAAGCCAACGGCAGGCCCTGGGGCCGAACCCCGGGCCGGCGACCGGCATCGAATATAGCACGGGGTGCTCGACGCCGTCACTTGTCCGTCCGGCAGCGCTGCTTGCCGAACCGCTCGCTGCCGTCCCGCGGCTCTCGCACGGTGCCAGCGCCGGGGGTCGCGCCTCCGTTTGGCTCCCCATTTGCTTCCCCCGCCGCCAGGCGTGAGAATCCCCACGGACGCGGCGGCGGGCCGCCCGCAAAGGAGCGGCGAGAATCCATGACAGCGCGGCGCGGACGGTGGTGGGCCACGGGGCTGCTGGTGGTCGGGGCGGTGGCCTTCGGCATGGTGCTGGCGGGGAGCGTCCAGTGGACTCCCGCCGGCTGGACCTCACCGGCCGAGGACGCCGGGGCGGTCTCCGTCCACGCCGGCGGCGGCCTGCCGGGTTTCGCCGACCTCGCCGAGGCGGTGGCGCCGGCGGTGGTGACCATCCGCGCCGTCAGCTTCCAGGAGGCTCCCGAGGGCCAGGCGCAAAAGGGGGCGGAGGGCGGCCCCGCGCAGGGCGACCCCTTCTTCGATTTCTTCTTCGGGCCGCGCCGGCGCGACCAGCCGAGCCCGGAGCGGCAGCCGCAGGCGCCGCAGGAGTTCCGCTCCGAGGCCGGCGGCAGCGGCTTCGTCATCACCGCTGACGGCCTGATCGCCACCAACTACCACGTCATCGAGGGCGCCAGCGAGCTGATGGTCACCGTCGGCGACGACCCGCGCGAGCTGCCCGCCAAGGTGCGCGGTACCGACCCGGCCACCGACCTGGCGCTCATCCAGATCGCCACCGAACACCGCCTGCCGCACCTCAAGCTGGGCGACAGCGCGCGGGTGCGGGTGGGCGACTGGATCATGGTCATCGGCAACCCGCTGCGCCTGGGGCGGACGGTCACCGTCGGCGTCGTCTCGGCGGTGGGCCGCTCCGGACTCGGCATCACCGACGTCTCGTTCGAGAACTTCCTGCAGACCGACGCCGCCATCAACTTCGGCAACTCCGGCGGGCCGATGGTCAACCTCGACGGCGAGGTGGTGGGCATCGCCACCGCCATCAACTGGGGGGCCGAGAACGTCGGCTTCGCGGTGCCGGCCAGCACCCTCGCCAAGGTGATGCCGCAGCTCGAGAAGCAGGGCAAAGTGCGGCGCGGCTACCTGGGCGTCAACATCGAGAACCTCGACTTCCGCGCCCAGCAGGCATTCGGGTTGCCCCCCGGCCAGGGGGCGCTGGTCATCCAGGTCAACGAGGACACCCCCGGCGCCTCCGCCGGCCTGCAGCACGGCGACGTCATCCTCAGCGTCGACGGCCACAAGGTGGGCACGACGCGCGACCTCATCGACTACGTCTCCGACCACCCGCCCGGCGCCCAGGTGCAGCTCGAGGTGTTGCGCGACGGCAAGCGCGAGTCGCGCACGGTGACGCTCGGCGAGCGCCCGGTGGCGGAGGAGACCCCGGAGCCGCACGAGGACCACGCGCAGCCCGGCATCGACTGGCTGGGGCTGCGCTACTCCGACCTGACGCCAGGGATCCGCTCCTCGCACGGCATCCCCGACGCCCTGCAGGGAATCTGGCTGCGGGGGGTGTCGCCGCGCAGCCCGCTGGTGGACGAAAACGTCGAGCCCGGCGACGTCATCACCGAGGTCAACGGCCAGCAGGTGAAGAACGTCGCCGAGTTCGAATCGGTGGTGAAGGCCGCGCGCGCCGGCGCCTACCTGCGCTTCTACGTGCAGCGCTTCGACCCGCGCAGCGGGCGGTCGGGGCAGTTCTTCGCCTTTGCCCGCGTGCCGTAGTGACACTAGAGTGGGGCGCGTGCCGGCCAACGACGCCACGTCGAAGGGGCTCGTGCTCGTCGTCGACGACGAGGCAGCCATCCGCGACAGCCTGCGGATGATCCTCGAGTACGAGGGGTATCGGGTCGAGGAGGCCTCGGGTGGCGCCGAGGCGGTGGCGAAGGTCGCGTCCCTCGCGCCGCAGGCAATCATCCTCGACATCAAGATGCCCGAGATCGACGGTCTCGAGGTGCTGCGCGTGCTGGGCAACCGCGGCTACGACATACCC
>DASYUP010000433.1:0-1548 GCA_036001185.1 Thermoanaerobaculia bacterium | reverse complement strand
CGCAACGAGGCGCATTTCGCCACCGGCCGCAAGACCGACCTGCTGAGCCTCGAGCTGCAGCCCGACCTCGCCAGCAACCTCGGCTACCAGGCGAAGGGCGGCCTGCTCGCCTCCGAGATCTTCATGCGCGACTACTACCGTCGTGCCTCGGAGCTGCACGCGGTGGCGGCGCGCTTCCTGCTGCGCCACCTCACCGTCGCCCCACGGCGGGCGCCGCGCCGGCGGTCGCGGGCGACGGGCCCGCTCGCCGTTCACCCACCAGCGAGCGGAGCGGCGGCTCCGGCCCTGCTCGCCGCCTTCATCGCCGCGCAGGCCGCCGGCACCAGCCTCAGCGAGGAGGGGAAGCACGACATTGCCGGCCGCCTGGAGCTGGTGAGCGGCGAGCTGCGCGCCTCGCGCGATGCCTGCCGCGCCTTCCTCCGCCTCTTCGCCCGCCGCGGGCGGGTGGCGGAGACCGTGCGCGCCATGCACGAGAGCGGCTTCCTCGGCCGCTTCCTGCCCGAGTGGGCGCGCATCACCTTCCTCGTGCAGCACGACCACTTCCACCGCTACACCGTCGACGAGCACACCCTCAAGTGCATCGAGGCGCTCGACGACCTGGCGGCGGGGAGCAGCGCGACGCCGACTCGGCTGGGCAGCGTGCTCGACGAGGTGGGCGACGTCACCCCGCTCTACCTCGGCGTGCTGCTGCACGACATCGGCAAGGGGAGGGGCAGCGGCCACGTGCCGCGCGGTGTGCGCATCGGCGGGCGCATTCTCGCCCGCCTGCACGCCGAGGCTTCCCTACGCGAGGACGTGCTCTTCCTCATCGGCGCCCACCCCGAGATGTCGCAGCTCGCCCAGCACCGCGACCTCAGCGAGCCGCGCCTGATCGAGGCCTTCGCCCGGCGGGTGGGCACCGTGCGGCGGCTCGACCTGCTGCTGCTGCTCACCTACGCCGACCACTCGGGCGTGGCGCCCGGCATCTGGAACGAGTGGAAGGCGTCGCTGCTGCTGGACCTCTACGCGCGCACCCGCGAGCGGCTGCTCGGTCGCGGCGGTGACGTCGCCGGTGAGGCGTCGGCGCGGTCGCGGGCCCTGCGCACGCTGCTCGCCGAGCTGCCGGCCGCAGAGGTCGAGCCGCACTTCGGCCTGCTCCCCGAACGCTACCTGCGAAGCACCGACGCCCGGCACATGGTGCGCCACTTCCACCTCGTGCGCCGCCTCGGCGAGCAGCCGCTAGCGCTCGAGTGGCGCGATCCCGCCGACGGCGGCTGCACCGAGCTGACGCTTGCCGCCGCCGTCGATCGGCCCGGCCTCTTCGCCGCCGTGGCGGGCACGCTGACCGCCCACGGCATCAACATCCTGAGCGTCGACCTCTGCAGCCGCGCCGACGGCGTGGCCATCGAGGCCTTCCGCTTCGGCGAGCCCGGCGGCCACTGGCCGTCGCGCGACGAGCGCCGGCGCCGCGTCGAGGCGAGCCTCCGCGAGGCGGTCGCCGGCCGCCTCGACGTGCACGCGGCGGTGGAGGCCTGGCGGGCGCGCCGGCCGCAGCGCGCGCGGCGCCAC
>DASYUP010000432.1:0-3691 GCA_036001185.1 Thermoanaerobaculia bacterium | reverse complement strand
GGCCAGCAGCTCGCGGCCGCCTACTTCGACCAACAGGGCCACCTGGTCGTCGACCGCGCCGCCGATGGGAAAGGGCACCGCCAGCAGGGCGATCTGCAGCGGCGGCGGTGGCGCCTTGGGCACCGAGGCGCCGGCCGGCAGCGCGATGGTGACGCTGTCGGCGCCGGCGCCAACGCCGCCGGGGCCACCCTGGGCGAGCAGCGGCGCGGCGGCGAACCCCGTCGTCAGGGCGAACGTCAGCAGGGAGCGGCAACGGGCTCGAACCATCAGCGGATCTCCTGGACGAGTCGATCGAAAGCGAAAACGAAAGTCATGCGGAATAACGAGCGAAGCAAGCCGGCGACGCGAGCTCCCGCGCCGGCGCAAGCGCCTACCGGCTGTCGAAGACCACCACGGTGTCGCCGTCGCGACGACTGGCCAGCCCGCAGGTAGGCAGCACCGCGGCGAGCGCCTGGTCGGGTGGCAGCCCCTCGACGGAGCCGTGGAGCACGACCTCGGCGGCACCGGCCGCCCGCGCCGGGTCGGCCCAGGCGACGCGCCAGCCCGTTTCGCGCCCCACCCAGCCGAGGAAGTCGCCGAGCGGCCGCCCTTCCAACCGGTAGGAAGGAGCGATCTCCTGCACCCAATCCCACGCCTCCCCGTGCAGCGCTACCGGCCGGCGCGACAGCCTGCCGTCGGCGGCGAGGGTGAGCTCGGCCCCGGCGGCGGCCTGCCAGGCGCGGCGGGGACCGGCCAGCTCGACCTCCCCTTCCCGTACCCGCACGCGCACGCCGGCGGTGGCGACACGCACTTCGAACTGAGTGCCGCGCTCCTCGACCTTGCCCCAGGGGGTATCGACCACCAGCGACGGACCTCCCTGCGAGTCGACGTAGACGGCGCCCCGCTCGAGCGCCAGCGCCGCCGGCGCCACGAAGCGCAGCTGTGTGCCGACGTCGAGCCGCAGCGAGGGCCCGCCCGGCAGCCGCAGGGCCAGGCGGCCGTCGCCGCCAGTGGCGACGGCGGCCCCCAGCACCACCAGCGCTCCGGGCCCCAGCGGCTGGGCGATGCCGTCGGCACCAGTGATGGTGGCGGCGCCCGACACCCGCTCGACGCTGGCCACCGGAGCCGGTGGCGGCACCACGCGCTCGGCGCGCTGCCAGGTGAGACCGGCGACCAGCGCCAGCGCCGCGGCGGCGGCGAGACCGACGCCCCAGCGCGTCCAGCGCGCACGCTGGCGGTCGGCCACCCCGGCGCTCCACGCCGCTTGGACCCGCTCCTGCACGCGCGCGGCGCGCTCGGCGGGCACCGGCGGCCGCGCGCCCGCGAGGCGCACCAGCTGGGCCACCGGATCCGAGTCGACCGTCGGCGGACCGCCGAGGTCGACGCTTCGTTCCTCGTGCTCGTTCATGCCTGCACCCCCTCGAGATTGGGGGAAAGCGTGGCGAAGGCGTCCCGGAAGGCCTGCCGGGCGCGCGTCAGCAACGACTCGGCGGCCTTGGGGCCGACCCCCAGCCGCACCGCGATTTCCTTCACCGAGAGTCCTTCCACGTACTTCCACTCCAGGGCGTCGCCGTAGCGCGAGGGGAGCTGGTCGAGGGTGAGCCGCACCAGGTCGGCCACCTCCTGGCGCAGCAGCCGCTCGCGCGGCCCGCCCATGCCGAGGGCGGAGAGCGACTCCAGGGCGCCGCGCACCTCGGCCGACTCCTCCACCAGCTCCACCGTCACCCCGCGCCGGCCCCGCTGCGCGTGCCAGGCGCTGATCTCCCAGCGACAGAACGTGCATACCCAGGTGAACAGGGAGGCCTCGCCGCGGTAGGTGTGGAGTTTGCGAACCACCTTGCAGAGCGCCGATTGGGCCACTTCCTCGGCGGCGTCGGCGTCGTGGCCGAGCCGCGCCAGCGCGAAGCGGTAGAGGCCGGGAAAATGTCCTTCGAAGAAGTGCCGGAAGGCGTCCTCCTCGCCAGCCAGCATGCGCCGGACGAGGTCGCGGTCGCCCTCGTGGGTATCGAAGCCTTCCGTCTTCATCGCGCCCCCATTAGAGCCGTCCGGAGCGCGAAATCCTTCGCCCGCAGGCCGCTGGGTGGTCACCGATCGACCCAGCCCTGGCGGTAGCGCAGGCGCAGCCCCGGCACCTCCGAGCGTACCTCCAGGGCCCGCCAGCTGCCATCGCGTTTGAGGTCGTGCGGGTAGTAGCCGAGAACGTATTGGGCGCGCAGCTCGGAGACCACGGCAGCGAAGGCGCCGGCGAGGTCGACGCCCGCGGCCAGCGGCTCGATGCGGCCGCCGCTCTCCGCCACCACCTCCTCGAGCCCATGCTCCTCCCGCCGGTTGGCGTCGAAGTTCCGCCACGCCGAGGAGAAGCCGCTCTCGCCGTGAGGCGATCGCAGGCGGAGCCAGTAGATCGCCGCGTCGCTGCGCCGCACCTTCCACAGCAGGTCATCGGCAGTGAGCGCGCTGGTGACGTCGGCGCCGTCGGAGAGCAGCACGACCACCCGCCGCCCGGGACGCTCGTCGAGCAGCCGCAGGGCGGCGTAGAGGTGGTCGTCGAGCGCCGTGCCGCCGCCGGCGGCGGTGCTCTCCACCCCCTCGAGGAGGCCCGGCTCCGGGGGCCCGAAGGGGGTGAGCGCCAGCACGCGGTCGGCAAACAGCAGCACCGCCGCCTCGTCCTCGGGCGAAAGCCGGGCGAGGAAGGCGCGCGCCGCCGCGAAGGCCGCCTGCAGCTCGCTGCCGCGCATGCTCTCGCTGGCGTCGATGAGCACCAGCGCCGAGATGGGGACGTCGCCGCGCCCGAAGCTGGCGAGCGGTTGCAAGACGCCGGCCTCGAAGATGTGGAAGTCGCTGGCCGCGAGATCGGCCGCCCGCCGTGCGGCCGCGATGGTGACGTAGACCTGCCGCAGCGCCACCTCGAGGCGGTCCTTCAGCACCACCCGCTGGGTCACCACGCTGTCGCTGCCGCGGGCGCCGGCCGCCGTGCGCGCCACGACGCTGAAGCGGCAGGATTCTCCCTCGTCGGGCACCTGCACGCGGGTGCGCCAGGGGGGCTGCCTGAGGCGTGCCGAGGGCCAGCCGTTGACGAAGAAGTCGACGAAGGCGACCTGCTCGGCGCTGGTCACCTCGGCAATCAGCTCGATCTCTCCGGTCGTCACCTCGCCGCTCACCGGGCTGGTGAGGCGCACGGTCACCGGCGCCGGCCCGGCGCGCACCACCAGCAGGCTGCCGCCCGGGCCGACGCGGGCGGCAAGGCCGTGGGGGGCGAGCAGCTGCGCGAGCACGTCGTGCAGCCACACCGCCGTCGGCTCGGCGACGACCCGCATCTCCGGTCGCACCAGGTCGCTGCTGTAGATGATGCGCAGCCCCTCGGCCTGCAGGCGGGCCAGCGCCTCGATCAAGGGTACGCCCTGGAAGTGGCGTGGCGGCTCCTGCGCCACGGCGGCGACGGCCAGGGCGAGCGCCAGCAGGACGACGGCGCCGCGCCTCACGGCCCGCCCCCGGCCTTCGCCTCGACCGGCGCCGCCGTGCGCCGCTCGACCCCGAGCGAGCGGCCCAGCGCCTTGCGCCAGGCTGGCTCGGCGGCGGCGAGGGCGGCGCGCAGAGGCTCCAGCTCGCCGCTCGGTGGGTGGGTGTAGCGGGCGCGCGCCGACTCCGCCGCGTCGCCGCAAGCGCCGATGCTCGAGAGGTCCAGCGGCACCGCTCGCCCCGCACGCTCGGCGAC
>DASYUP010000431.1:0-11120 GCA_036001185.1 Thermoanaerobaculia bacterium | reverse complement strand
CGGTCCCAAGGCTACGACTACGTGAGCATCCACCACTTCCTGCTCGGCGGCCAGCAGACCGCCGAGCGCGCCACGCAGCGGACGGCAGGGACCTGGCGCCGGTGGGAGCACGCCTGATGGACGAGCGCCAGGCCCGGCAGCCGCCGGCGGCGCGGCGGGGCGCCAAGCCGGCGCCGCGCGAGCGGCCATCCGGCGTGCCCGCGACCGGCGAGCCGCGACCCGCTGGAGGGGCTTTCGGGGCCTACGACGCCGGCGGCGCGACGGACCGCGGACAGCACCGCTCCAACAACGAAGATGCCTTTGCGGTGGCCCCGCTGACCGGCCGCGACGGCCTCCTGCTGGTGGTCGCCGACGGGCTCGGCGGCACCCATGGCGGCGAGGTGGCGAGTCGCACCGCCGTCGACACCATCCTCGCCGACCTCGCCGGCCGGCCGCTGCCCGCCGACCGCACCCTGCGACTGGCGTTGCGCCGGGCGGTGGAGCGCGCCGGCGAAGCCCTCGACGAGCTGGCACGGCAGGAGCCGGAGCTCGCCGAGTTCGGCACCACCGTCACCGCGGCGTTGATCGCCGGCAGCGAGATGTGGGTGGCCCACGTCGGCGACAGCCGCGCCTACCTCTGGCGCGGCGGCCGCCTCGAGCAGCTCACCCGCGATCACACCCTGGCCGAGCGCCTGCGCGAGGAGGGCCTGGTGGAGGCCCGCCAGCGGCTCCCCAACTTCGAGTCGGTGCTGTGGAACGCCCTCGGTCCTTCCGGTGAGGAGACCCAGGTCGAGGAGCGCCACGAGCGCCTCCAGCCCGGCGACCGGCTGCTGCTGTGCAGCGACGGCCTGACCCGCCACCTCGAGGACGACGAGCTGCTGCGGTAGCTCGCCCAGCGCACGTCGGCGAGCCAGCTCGCCCAGCAGCTCGTCGACGCCGCCAACGCCGCTGGCGGCGAGGACAACATCACGGCGGTGGTGGCCGCCCTCGACGGCCACCGGTAGCCGCGCCCTACGCCCCGCTCGTGGGCGCGGGCACCAGGCTTTCGCGCGCCAGGTAGTCCTCGACCAGCAGGAGGTTCTGCTCGCCGGCGCGGGCGATGATGGACACCAGGTTGTCCATCAAGCTCACTTCCTCGAGCTGCTCGGTGACGAACCAGTCGAGGAAGCGCAGGGCGATGTAGTTCTTGTCGCCGTGGGCGCAGTCGACCAGCTCGTAGATCTGCTGCGTCACCTCGCGTTCCCAGTCGAGTGACAGCTGCGCGCATTCGCGCGCCGAGTGCAAGTCGCCCTTGGGCGCCGCGATGGCCGGCACCTGCACCGTGCCGCCCGCCGCGATGACGAAGTGGAGGAACTTGAGCGCGTGCGTGCGCTCCTCGTCGGCCTGGCGGTAGAAGAAGCGCGCCATCTGCTTGAGGCTCTGGCGGTCGAAGTGGGCGGCGATGGCGAGGTACTGCATGGAGGCGCCCATTTCGCGGCCGATCTGCCGGTTGATGGCCTCCTCCAGCTTGGCGCTGATCAACATCTGATCCCTCCTCTCGGCGGCGTGGCGCCGTTGCCCGTCGAGCCATTCTACGGGCGGGCCGGCCCCCGTCGGCGCGCCGGGCGCGGCGTATACTGCCAGCGGGCGCCGCAGCGTCCGACGATGCACCGCAACCCACACGGATTCCTCGCATCATTCCCACAAATCTTGCTGGCAGGAGCGGCACGGAATGCATGAGGCGCAGGGCGATCGCCACCACCGCCTGATCATCCTCGGCAGCGGCCCGGCGGGGCTGACGGCGGCCCTCTACGCGGCGCGGGCGAACCTCTTGCCGCTGGTGCTCGAGGGGCCGCAGCCCGGCGGCCAGCTGACGATCACCACCGACGTCGAGAACTACCCTGGCTTCCCCGAGGGGATCATGGGGCCCGAGCTGGTCGACAAGATGCGCGAGCAGGCGCGGCGCTTCGGCGCCAAGAGCCGCTTCGAGACCGTGCTGCGTGCCGACCTCCGCGCGCGGCCCTTCACCCTCGAGAGTGACGCCGGTCTCTACACCTGCGACGCGCTGATCGTCGCCACCGGCGCCTCGGCAAAGCAGCTCGGCATCCCCAGCGAGGAGCATCTGCTGGGCTACGGCGTCTCGGCCTGCGCCACCTGCGACGGCTTCTTCTTCCGCGGCAAGGAGGTGGCGGTGGTGGGCGGCGGCGACACCGCGGCCGAGGAAGCGCTCTTCCTCACCAAGTTCGCCACCAAGGTCACCATCATCCACCGTCGTGCCGAGCTGCGCGCCTCGAAGATCATGCAGGAGCGCGCCCTCGCCCACGACAAGATCGCCTTCCGCTGGAACAGCGTGGTGCACGAGGTGATCGGCAGCCGCGAAGGCGGCGTCGAGGGGGCGCGGCTGACCGATACCGTGACCGGCGAGCAGAGCGTGCTGCCGGCGCAGGGGGTGTTCATCGCCATCGGCCACCAGCCCAACACCCAGGTCTTCCAGGGGCAGCTGGCGATGAACGCCGTCGGCTACCTGCAGGTCGAGGAGCCCACCAGCTACACCAGCCTGCCGGGGGTCTTCGCCGCCGGCGACGTCATGGACCCCATCTACCGCCAGGCGGTCACCGCGGCCGGCACCGGCTGCCGCGCCGCCATCGACGCCGAGCGCTGGCTGGAGCTGCAGGAGGCCGCCCACGCCCCGCGCCCGCGCCCCGCGGCGCGCTCCACCGCGCCGGCGGGGGCCGAAGCGGGAGTGGGGTGAGCGTGCGCCCCGCTCCGCAGCCCGCGGCGCGCACCCTCGGCGAGTTGGCAGCCTCCGGCTGGCGCTCGCGGCCGGTGAAGGACGAGCTGCGCGACAACCTGCGCCGCAAGCTGACCGAGGGCGAGCCCCTCTTCCCCGGCGTGCACGGCTACGAGCAGACCGTGGTGCCGGGGATCGTCAACGCGCTCCTCGCCCGCCACGACTTCATCCTGCTGGGGCTGCGCGGGCAGGCCAAGAGCCGGCTGCTGCGCTCGCTGGTGCCGCTGCTCGACGAGTGGCTGCCGGTGCTCGCCGGCAGCCCGCTCAACGAGGATCCGCTGGAGCCGATCATCCCGCAGAGCCGCGCCCGCGTTGCCGAGCTGGGCGACGACACCCCCATCGAGTGGCTGCACCGAGAGGCGCGCTACAACGAGAAGCTGGCGACGCCGGACGTCTCGATCGCCGACCTTCTCGGTGACGTCGATCCCATCAAGGCGGCGACCCGGCGACTCACCTACGCCGATCCCGAGGTGATCCACTTCGGCATCGTGCCGCGCACCAACCGCGGCATCTTCGCCATCAACGAGCTGCCCGACCTGGCGCCGCGCATCCAGGTGGGCCTGCTCAACATCCTCGAAGAGCGCGACCTGCAGATTCGCGGCTTCCCCATCCGCATCCCGCTCGACCTGCTGCTGGTCTTCTCCGCCAACCCCGAGGACTACACCAACCGCGGCACCATCATCACCCCGCTCAAGGACCGCATCTCCTCGCAGATCCTCACCCACTACCCGCCCGACCTGCCGACGGCCCGCCAGATCACCGAGCAGGAGGCCTGGTGGGAGCGTGACACGCCGCAGCTGGTGGTGCCGGACCTCGCCCGCGAGCTCATCGAACAGGTAGCGGCCGTGGCCCGCGAGAGCGAGCTGGTAGACCAGTCGTCCGGCGTGTCGGCGCGGGTGTCGATCTCCGCCCTCGAGCTGCTGGTGTCCAACATGGAGCGGCGCGCCTGGGCAACCGGTGACGAGCCGGTATACCCGCGGCTGGCCGACCTGCACATGGTGCTGCCGGCGCTCACCGGCAAGGTCGAGATGGTCTACGAGGGAGAGCAGGAGGGGCCCGAGGTGGTGGCCCGCCGGCTCGTCGGCGAGGCCGCCAAGAAGCTGTGCGCCGAGCGGCTGCCGGCGGTCGACAAGGCGGCGGGCAGCGGCGGCGAGGACGACACCGGCCCCTACGCCGAGATGCTGCGCTGGTTCGCCGACAGCAACCAGGTAACCCTCTCGGACGCCAGCTCGGCAGCCGACCACCTCGGCGAGCTGCGCCGGGTGCCTGGCCTGCTGGCGCTCGCCGCCGAGTGGGCGCACGCGGCCGAGGAGCGCCCCCTGCTCGCCGAGCTCGCCCTCGAGGGGCTGCATCAGAACCTCAAGCTGGCGCGCGAGGACCTCGACAGTCGCATCACCTTCCGCGAGATGGTCAAGTTCCAACTGCTCAAGCCGCACCGGGCGCGGCGCCGGGAGCGGGAAGAGTACTGATGCGTCGAGATCGCTTCGCTGCGCTCGAGATGACCAACTCCCCGTCATCGCGAGGAGCGCAGCGACGAAGCGATCTCGACGGCTGAGCGGCGAGGGCGAGCGCCGTGCGCCACAAGTACTCCTGGCTCGACCCCGAGCTCCTGCAGCAGCTGCTGCAGGGCATGGACCTCATGCGCCTCTTCCAGCAGTTGCTGCTGGCCACCGGCGGCGACGTCGAGGAGGCGCTGGAGTGGATGAGGCGCCTGCAAGAGCAGGGGGTGCTCGATCCCAGCCTCGACCTCGAGGCCTTCGTCGCCCAGCTGCAGGAGCGGCGGCTGCTCGGTCCCACCGCCGAGGGCGGGCTGCAGCTCACCGGCGCCGGCGAGCGCCGGCTCCGCCGCAGCGCCTTCGAGGAGGTCTTCACCAGCATGAAGAAGGGCGGCCCGGGGTACCACCCGATCACCGCCAGCGGTGAGGGCATCGAGCGCCTGCCCGAGACCCGCCCCTACGAGTTCGGTGACGACTTCCAGCTACTCGACCCACTGCGCTCGGTGCACAACGCGCTCAAGCGCACCAAGGGCGAGCTGGCCCTCGCCGAGGAGGACCTCGAGGTGCACGAGACCGAGCACCTCACCTCCTGCGCCAGCGTGCTGGCCATCGACATCAGCCACTCGATGGTGCTCTACGGCGAGGACCGCATCACCCCGGCGCGCAAGCTGGCCCTCGCCCTCACCGAGCTCATCCAGACGCGCTACCCCAAGGACCAGCTCGAGGTGGTGCTGTTCGGCGACCGCGCCAAACGGGTGCCGCTCGCCGAGCTGGCGCACATCCAGGCCGGGCCCTTCCACACCAACACCCGCGAGGCGCTGCAGCTCTCGCGCGGGCTGCTGGCCCGCCACAAGCAGCCCAACAAGCAGATCCTGCTGATCACCGACGGCAAACCCTCGGCGATCACCGAAGGGGGCGGCGTCTACAAGAACCCCTTCGGGCTCGACCTCAAGATCGTCAACCTGACGCTCGAGGAAGCCGACCTCTGCCGCCGCCAGAAAGTGGTCATCACCACCTTCATGCTGGCCACCGATCCCATGCTCACCGAGTTCGTCGAGAAGCTCACCAAGGTCAACCGCGGCCGGGCCTTCTTCGCCTCGCCCTACGACCTCGGCGAGTTCGTGCTGGCGGACTACCTGCGGAACCGGCGGAAGCTGCTGCGGTAGCGGGAGCCCGGGAATCTGCTACTCGATCGTCGCTCCCGGCACTCCACCGACCACCCGCTTCACCCGCTCCCCCGCCGGGAAACGCGCGTCGACCTCGGCGTTGTTGAGCAGCGCCACCTTCTCCAGCGGCACCGTCGATGGGTAACGGCGGTCGAAGTCACGCAGGGTCATCGCCTGCGGCAGCGTCACCACGTCGATCTTCCAAGGCTCGACGGGGCCGATCTCACGCGCGGAGACGCGCTGGAAGGACTGCATGGCGCGACCGATGGTCTCCGCCTGATTGCGCCAGCTCGAGGAGGTGGCGAAGCCGAGCAGCTGGAACACCCGTCCGCCGTTCTCGATGAAGCTCGCCGCGCCGGTCACCGGTCCCTGCTGCGTGTTGGCCTGGAACTGGCCACCGACGGCGCCGTTCGGTTGCAGTGGCCACTGCCCCACGAGGTCGACTCCCTGCTGGGAGAAGAACTGCTGCGCCGCCACGCGGGCGCTGCCGCCGGGGGCGAGGGTGAGCACCAGCACGGCGTCCTGGCTGCGCGGCTGCCAGACCACCGCCCGCTTCTGGTTGGTCCCCTTCCACCCCGGTGGCGACTCCATGGCGAAGCCGAGCTGCGGATGGTAGAAGACACCGCGGCGGAAGAAGCCCTCGCGCGGGTCGGGCCCGTAGGCGACTCCCTCGAGCCGCTGCAAGTAGGGCTCGCGGCGGAAGCCGGCGGCTCCGAGCCCCGGCGGCAGCTTCGAGTAGGAGGCCTGAATCAGCCGCAGGCGGTCCTCGGGGTTGGGGTGGGTAGCGAGCCAGTCGGGCAACCGCCCCCCCTGCTCGCTGTGGCTCACCCGCGACAGCAGGGTGAAGACCGAGCTCATCGCCTGCGGCGGGTAGCCGGACCGCGAGATGTAACGCAGCCCGAGCTGGTCGGCCATGCGCTCGTCGTCGCGGCTGAACTTGAGGAACATGAGGCCGCCGGCGAGGTTGACGAGGTCACCATAGCGCGCCGCCTGCGGCGCCAGCACCATGCCGAGCGTGAGCCCGATCTGGGTGAGCTGCTGCTTGGAGAGCTGCTCCATCTGATGGCGGGCGGTGACGTGGCCGATCTCGTGCCCCATGACGCCGGCGAGCTCGGCCTCCGAGCCCATGTGGTCGACCAGCCCGCGGGTGACGTAGACGTAGCCGCCGGGTAGGGCGAAGGCGTTGACCGAGGCGTCGTCGGCGACGGCGAAGTGCCAGGGAAGGTCGGGGCGCTCCGAGCGGGCGGCGAGCTCGCGGCCCAGCTTGGCGACGTACGACTGGAGCTGCGGGTCGCGGTACAGCCCGATCTCCTGCTCGACCTGCTGGTCGTACTGCCGGCCGAGAGCGATCTCCTGTTCCTGGCTGTAGAGGTTGAGCTGCCGGTGGCCGGTGGCAGGGTTGGTGGAGCAGGCAATCACCAGCAACAGGGCGGGAAGCGCCGTCCAGACGGCAGCGGCGCGCAGGGTACGCATGGGAACCTCCTTCCGCCCCCATGAGGTGTCCAGAGCGCAGTACGGGGGCACCGCGAGAGGTGGTAGCAATTTCCCTTCCAGGCCGCGCCACATCCACATCCCGCGGTGTATCCTGAGCTTGCGACTCGCAGCAAAGGCACCGGAGCGATCACAGCCCAGGTCACCGTCGCCACGACGGGGAGACACACTGCCCGCACCGACCACAGGGGGATCCGCGACGCCTGAGACCCCGCACCCGCGCGTGGTGGTGCTGCGGGCGGGCCAGGTGCTCGCCAAGCACGAGCTCCCACCCGCCTCCGAGCTGGTGCTCGGCCGCACGCCGCAGTGCCAGGTGACCATCGCCGACAACACGGTGTCGCGCATGCACGCGCGGATCTACGCCGACGGCCAGGCCGTCTACCTCGAGGACCTGGGCTCCGCCAACGGCACCTTCATTGACGGCGAGCGGATCGTCGGCACCGTGCGCCTGGCCGACGGCCAGCTCGTGCGCCCCGGCCAGAAGGCGCTCCCCGCCCCTATCGTGCTGCGCTTCGAAGACCCGGCGCAGCGGCAAGGGGCTGCCGGCGGCCTCGTCGCCACCGCGCGGATCGCCGTCGAGCCGCCCCCGCCGCCACCACCGCCCCCATCGCGGATGCCGACGCCGCTGGCGGTGCCGCCGCCACCGCCACCGAAGGTGGTGCCGACCGTCACGGCGACGTCGGTGACCGTGGCGCCCGCACCGCCTCCTCCACCCGCGGCCGCTCAGGGTGCCGTCGCGCGACCGCGCCCGCCGGCGTCGGTGCTCGAGACGCGGCCGATAGCCACGCGCCAGCCACCCCGCGGACTCCTCCTCGCCGCGGCGGTCGCACTGCTGGTGCTCCTCGGCGCCGGCGCCTTCTGGTGGCGCTCGACGCTGCCCGCACCCACGCGATGGGGTTCGGCGCAGCTCGCTTCCCAGGAGGTGAGCCCGGGAGGGACGCTGATCCTGGAGGGCACCGAGATCGAGCCCGACGTGCCGCTAGTCGTGCGCGTCGCGGGTCGCGACGTCGCCGGCGTCGAAGTCACTCCGGGCAGGCTGCGCATCCCGGTTCTCCCCCTGCCCGGGCGCCCCGCCGGCCGCTACTCGGTGCCCCTGTCGGTGCATCGGGGCGACGAGGAGGTCTTCGCCACCGAGGTCAGCTACGTCGTGCGGCCGCGCGTCGACCACGTGGCGCCGCTGCGGGCGATGGTGGGCGACACCCTCACCATCGAGGGCAGCGCCCTGCCGGAGTCGCCGGCGGACGTCGTGGTCACCATCGGCTCCATGCGTGCGCGCGTCGTGCAGGCGACGGCATCGCGCCTCCTCGTGCGGGTGCCGCGCGTGACGACGGACCAGCCGGCGGCGTTGTCGCTCGCGGTGCGGGTCGGCGACTGGCAAGCGCGGCCGGCCGTCGTCGAGATCTCTCCGCGCCCACAGCACCCCGTGGAGTTCAACGTCCGCGCCGAGTGGCACCCGGAACAGAAGATCTGGGAGCTCTCCTCCCCGCTGGGTGCCCTCTTCCTCTTCCACGCCGAGCCGCCGGCGGCGGATGGCTCGGCACCCGCCCGCGTGCAGCAGGCGCAGCAGCAGATCCACGACCTCTTCACTGCCGCCGCCGACGACCCCGACCTGCGGGTGACGGTCACGCCTGCCAGGCGCGCCTACCGCTTCGTGGTGACGAGCCCCCAACACCACGGTGCGCCCCCCTTCGTCGAGCTCTCGGAGGCGGACCTGGTGGCGACGGCGCGTAGCCGGCGACTCGACACCGCGCCGGACGTCCTGGCGTTGTGGATGGCACGAGTGTGGAACCATCTGCTCGACGCGTTCGCGCGCGGCGAGAAGCCTCCCGCCGCAACGACTCCCAGCTACCTCCCGGTGGTCGCCCGACTGGTGGCCGCCAACCTCGATGCCGGTGGCAGCGGCACACCGGAGGCCGCCGACCTCGAGCGGCTGCCCGCACCCGACCGGCAGGCCCTCGCCGACGCGTTCGTGGCGGTGCCGGCGGGATACGGCAACGTCGCCGGGCACTGGATCGCCCGCCTCGAGAACGTCTTCTACCCCGAAGACCAGTACCTCATCGAGCTGACGCTCGACCTCGACCAGAAGGGCCGTTCGCTCTCGGGGCATGGCGTCGTGCTGTTGCAGGGCAGCGCCATGACCCTCAAGGTGCCCTCGGCGCCCGCCGGCGGCGCCCTGCGTCCCGGCGCCCCACCCACCGTCACTATTCACCTGTCGATGAATCGCCCGATCGGCGACATCGAGCTGGCGGGCAGCTTCGAGGGCAGCGCCCTGGTAGGCACCTTCCGCTCGTCGACCGTCAAGCGCACCGGGACCTGGCAGGCGATCCGCCAGTAGTGGAGGACCGGGATTACCCGGATTCCACCGGGTCGCCGCGGGCGTCGACTCCCCGCTCCTCAATCCTCGTGTAGGGGCAGGGCTCGTCTCCGCCCGTCTTCGGCCGGGCGCCCCCAACCTCCACCTCCCGGCGTCTCGAGGAGGAGTCGATCCCCGGCGTCCACCTCGCGCCCGTCGACGCTCGCCAGCTCGTCGACGCTGCCGTCGCGACGCAGCAGCCGCTGCCGGCCCGGCGTTCCCGGCTCGCCACCGGCCAGCCCGTACGGTCGCTCGAGGCGGTGCTGCGTCACCACCGACAGCGCCACTGGGGCAAGGAACGTGAGCTCGCGCACGGCGCCGTCGCCGCCGCGATGCTCCCCCGCCCCACCCGAGCCGCGGCGGATGGCGAAACGCTCGAGCCGCACCGGGAAGCGGTGCTCGAGCACCTCGGGGTCGGTGATGCGGGTGTTGGTCATGTGGCTGTGCACGGCGCTGGCGCCGGCAAAGCCCGGGCCGGCGCCGCAGCCGCCGCACACCGTCTCGTAGTAGCCGAAGCGGGCGTCGCCGAACAGCACGTTGTTCATCGTCCCCTGGCTGCAGGCGACGAGATCGAGGGCGAGCAGCAGCGTGTCCACCAGCCGCTGGCTGGTCTCCACGTTGCCGCCCACCACCGCCGGCGCCGCCGCCGGGTCGTCCGGGAAGACCGGGTTCAGCATCCCCGCCGGCACCCGCAGCTCGACAGGGTCGAGCAACCCTTCGTTGAGCGGCAGTGGCTCGGCCACCAGCAGGCGCAAGACGTAGAGCACCACCGCGCGCACCACCGCCGGGGTGGCGTTGAGGTTGCCCGGGTGCACCGGCGACGAGCCGGTGAAGTCGACCCACAGGCGCTCGCCGCGCACCTCGAGCGCCACGCGCAGCAGCGCGCCGTCGTCGAGCCGCTGCTCGGCTTCGCGCCGGCCGTCGCCCAGGCGCCGCAACGCCGCGCGCACCTGCGCCGCTGCGCGCGCGCGGAGCGCCGCCATCGCCTCCCACACCTCGGCGCGGCCATGTTCGGCCGCCAGCCGTCGCAGGGTCTCGGCGCCGTGGTGGTTGGCCGCCATCGCCGCCGCCAGGTCGGCGAGGTTCTCTGCCACCGCCCGGCTCGGCCAGGGGCCGCCGGCGAGGAGCGACTCGACCTCGTTCCAGCACGGCGTGCCGGCGCGCACCAGCAGCCGCGGGGCGATCACCACGCCTTCCTCGGCCAGCGAGCGCGCGTCGGGGGGCATCGAGCCGGGCCGCGTGCCGCCGAGCTCCGCGTGGTGGGCGCGGCTGGCCACCCAACCGAGAAGGTCGTCACCGCCAAAGACCGGCGTGATCACGGTCACGTCCGGGAGGTGCGAGCCGCCGTACCCGGGGTGGTTGGTCACCGCCACGTCGCCGGGGCCCAGCGGCAGCGCCGCCGACACCGCGCGCACGCAGAGGCCGAGCGCGCCCAGGTGCACCGGGATGTGGGGAGCGTTCACCACCAGCCGGCCCGCCGGGTCGAGCAGCGCGCAGGAGAAGTCGAGCCGCTCCTTGACGTTTGTCGACACCGCCGTGCGCCTGAGCCGCTCCCCCATACCGCGGGCGAGCGCCGCGAAGCGGTGGGTGAACAGCTCACGCTCGACGGCGGAGAGGGCACGCGCGCCGCTCATCGCCGCATCACCAGGGCCGCCGCGCCGTCGACCGCCAGGCGCCACCCCGCTTCGACGAGGGTGGTGCTGTGACTCTCGAGCACCAGCGCCGGCCCGTCGAGAGCGGTGCCCGGCGCCAGCGCCTCGCGCTCCCAGACCGGCACCTGCCGCCAGCCGCCGGCGAGCCACACCGGGCGCCGGGCCGCCGCCACCGGCGCGGCGCGCGGTGCCGGCGCTGGCGCCGGCGTCCCC
>DASYUP010000430.1:0-3016 GCA_036001185.1 Thermoanaerobaculia bacterium | reverse complement strand
GAGGGCCGGTTGTCGATCGAGCTGCGCGGGATCGCGAAGTCCTTCGGCCGGGTGACGGTGGTGCGCGGCATCGACCTGCGCATCGCCACCGGCGAGCTGTGCGTGCTGCTGGGCCCCAGCGGCAGCGGCAAGAGCACGCTGCTGCGCATCATCGCCGGCCTCGAGGAGCCCGACGCCGGCGCCGTACTGCTCCACGACCGCGACGTCACCCACGCCGACCCCCGCAAGCGCGGCATCGGCTTCGTCTTCCAGCACTACGCCCTCTTTCGCCACCTGACGGTGGCCGACAACGTCGAGTTCCCGCTGCGCGTGCAGCACGTCGCCGCCGCCGAGCGGCGGGCCCGCCGCGAGGAGCTGCTCGAGCTGGTGGGGCTCGCCGGCTACGGCGGCCGGCGGCCGGGGCAGCTCTCCGGCGGCCAGCAGCAGCGGGTGGCGCTCGCCCGCGCCCTCGCCAGCGCGCCGCGCGTGCTGCTGCTCGACGAGCCCTTCGGCGCCCTCGACGCCCGCATCCGCGTCGAGCTGCGCCATGCCATCCGCCGCATCCACCTCGAGCTCGGCGTCACCACCGTCTTTGTCACCCACGATCAGGAGGAGGCCTTCGCCCTCGCCGATCGGCTGGCGGTGCTCGCCGACGGGCGGCTGCTGGAAGTGGGTGCCCCCGCCGACCTCTACCTGCACCCGCGGCAGGAGCGCGTGGCCACCTTCCTCGGTGACGCCAACGTGCTGGTCGGTGAGGCGACCGAGCGCGGCGTGCGGCTGGGCAGCGTCGAGCTGCCGCTGGGCGTCACCGCCGAGAAGGCGCCTGGCGGGCGCGTGCGAGTGGTCTTCCGCCCCGAGGACGTGCAGCTCGGCGCCGCCGGCGCCGGCGCCTCGCAGCTGGGGATGGCCCGCGTCGAGGAGGCCACCTTCGCCGGCAGCTTCGAGCGCCTGCGGCTGCGGCTGCCGACGCCCCCCAGCGTGCGCGGCGTGGCGCCGCCGGCACCCTTCGGCTCCGACTTCGTCTGGCTCGACGCGCTGCGCCCGCAGCCCGAGGCGCGCCGCCTGCCGCTCAAGGAGGGCGACGAGGTGACGGTGGCGGTGCGGCGGGTGCACGTGCTGGCCTCGGCGGCGCTGCGGCTGCTGGTACTCGGTCGCACCGACAGCAACGGCAACAAGGACGCCGGCCCGGCGGCGGCCTTCGCCGCTGCCCTCGCCGAGCGCACCGGCGCCGTGCTGTCGCGCGCCGGCGCCGCGCCGCCGCCCGACGGCTGGGACCTGGCCCTGTTCGATCTCGGTGAGGGCGACCCGGGCGGGCGGCGCGAGCTGCCCGGACCCGAGGTCGACCATCTGCTGTTCGTTACTCCCGGCGCGGCGCTGCCGCGTCGCATCCTGGTCTGCATCGCGGTGGGCGAGCCCGGCAAGGAGGACGTCTCCTTCGCCGAACGGCTCGCCTGGCGCCTTGCAGCGCAGGTTACGGTGCTGACGGTCCTCCCTGGACCTGATCAGGAGCCCCCACCGCACGTGCGTCGCTTCCTCGACGCCGCGGCGCGCACCCTCGGGCGCCGCGGTGTCGAGGTGGTCACCAGGGTGCGCCACGGGGCGCCGCGCCGGGAGATCCTTTCGGAGGTGGCGGAGGGGCAGCACGACCTGCTGGTCACCGGCGCGCCGGTGCCGCCACCGGGGCACTCGTTCGGCCTGCGCGGTCTAGTGGAACGCTTGCTCGCCGCGCCGCCCTGCCCGGTGCTGGTGGTGCGGGCCACCCACGCCGCCATGGTACCGGCCGCCGACTCGTCGTTGATGGAGCGCAGCGCTCGCTGAGGCGGCGGTGCGGCGGAGCATGAGGTTCCTGCGCTCACGGCGCAATGCGGTGCCGGGGTTCGCCCCCACCTTCGGGGTCACCCTGCTGTTCCTGTCGCTGGTCGTCTTGCTGCCGCTGTCGGCGTTGGTGCTGCGCGCCACCGGCGTCGGTCCGCGCAAGCTGATCGCCGCGGTGACCACCCACCGCGCGCTGGCGGCGTTCGGCCTCAGCTTCGGCGGCGCCCTGGTGGCGGCCGTCATCGCCGCCATCGGCGGCACCATCGCCGCCTGGGTGCTGGTGCGCTACCGCTTCCCCGGGCGGCGGCTGCTCGACGCCCTCGTCGACCTGCCGTTCGCGCTGCCCACCGCCGTCTCGGGCATCGCCCTCGCTACCCTGCTGGCGCCGCAGGGATGGGTCGGCCGGATCGTCGAGCCGCTGGGTTGGAAGATCGCCTACACCCGCGGCGGCGTCGTCATCGCCATGGTGCTGGTGGCGCTGCCCTTCATCATCCGCACCCTGCAGCCCGCGCTCGCCGACCTGCCGCTCGACATCGAGGAGGCCGCCGCCACCCTCGGCGCCGGTCGCCTGCGCACGGTGGCGCGGGTGGTGGCGCCGCAGCTGCTGCCGGCGCTGGGCAGCGGCTTCGCCCTCGCCTTCGCGCGCGCCGTCGGCGAGTACGGCTCGGTGATCTTCGTCGCCGGCAACCTGCCGGGGAAGACCGAGATCGCGCCGCTGCTCATCATCGTCGAGCTCGAGCAGTACGATTACGCTGTGGCCACCGCCATCGGCGCCACCATGCTGGTCGTCTCCTTCATCCTGCTGCTGCTCATCCACACGCTGCCCCGCCTGGTGGCGCGGTGGCGTGGCATGCCGGAGGGTTGAGCGTGGCGGGCGGCGCTCCCCTCCACCTCGGCGGCGGTGCCCCCGCCGGCACCACGCGGGCCACCCGCGAGCCCATCCTGGTGCGGGGCCTGCTCATCGGCTTCACCGTGCTCTTCCTCGGCGGCCTGCTGGTGCTGCCTCTCCTGGTGGTGCTCACCGAGGCGTTCGCCGAGGGCGTGCGCACGTGGGCGGCGGCGATCACCGACCCCGAGGCCCGCTCGGCCATCGCGCTGACGCTGAAAACGGCCGCCGTCGTGGTACCGGTGAACGCCCTCTTCGGCCTCTGCGCCGCCTGGGCGCTGGGGAAGTTCCGGCCGCGCGGGCGTGAGCTCTGGATCACCCTCGTCGACCTCCCCT
>DASYUP010000429.1:0-2585 GCA_036001185.1 Thermoanaerobaculia bacterium | reverse complement strand
GTCGACCTCGACGAGCACCGGCACGTAGGCCTTCTCGGTGGGCATGGCGAAGGGCGCCGCCAGCACCGCCACGTCGAGCAGGCCGGCGTCGTCACCGGCCACCACTCGAGTCTGCGCGTCCAGTAGCCGCTCGAGCGGCGTGCGCTGGGCGTAGGGCTTGGGAGCGTAGTAGCCAGGGCGCGCCACCGCCCGCGTGCCGCGGGGCTGGTTCTTGAGCTCCACCCGCAGCCGGTGGAAGGAGCCATCCCACTCCAGCTTGTCGGGCTGGAACGAGAGCACGTAGGTGACGCTGGTGCGCGCCAGCATCTGCCCCATCGCCTCGGAGAGGTTGTTGAAGTTCTCGAACAACTCACCGCCGGTGCTCTTGGCGAAGTTGAGCAGCGTGTCCTTGCCGCCGGTGCGGCGGTTGCCGAGGTCGCCGGCGGCGCGCAGCCCGGCGATGTCGACCGCCTCCACCACGCAGTCGGCCCGGCGCAGCTCCTCGAGCATCTTCTCGACCTCGTTGAGCGACTTGGTGTCGCCGAAGAGCTCCTCGGAGGCGACGTTGTACGACTCTCCCGACGCCGTCGAGGCGGCCATCTCGTCGCGCCGCGCCTGGTCGGTGCTGCCCTGTAGCAGCTGGCTGTCGAAGCCCTCCGAGAGGTAGACGACGTATTTGCGCCCGTCGATGTTGCCCATCAGCTTGCCGAGGTCGGACAGCGAACGGGTGAGGTTGATCACCGCCGACTGCTGCGCGTGGTTCTCTGCCTGCGCCTCCATCTGGGCGATGCTCTTCAGCAGGTCGACGGCTTCCTGGGCGTGCGCCTCGCGCGCTTCGGCGCCGGCGCCGCGAGCGCTGCTGCTGCTCTGCTGTGCTTCCTCCAGGGCGCGCTTGGCGTCGGTGAGCACCAGGCGTAGCGGGTCGGGGTTGCGCCCCAGCATCTCGGGATTGCCGAGGGTGGCGATGGCGGCCGCGATCTGGCCGCGGTCGGGGGTGAAGCCGAGCACCAGCGACGGCCCCTTGAGCGAGGTGTAGGTGGCCACCGCCACGAGGTCGGTGGGGTGCAGCTCGTCGACCACCTTGGTGGCGGCGTCGCGTGCCTTGACCACCGCGTTGGGATCGGAGAAGGCGAGGTCGAAGAGCATCAGGAAGTGACGGCGCGCCGCCGACGAGACGGTCGGCGCGGCGGCGGCGGCGGCGACCTGCTCGCTGCCCAGGTCGATCACCTCGAAGCCGGTCAGCGCCTGCTTCTTGCGGCCGTCGTAGACCTCGAAGTCGCCCGCCGTGAGGCCGCGCACCGGCTGGCCGTCGCGCACCACCTGCACCGGCACTTCCACCACCACCGTCGAGGTGGTCTCCGAGAACGCCTGCGCCAGCAGGGGCAGTGCCGGCAGCACCAGCACGGGAAGTAGTAGCAGGATGGCGATGCGGAGCTTGCGCAAGATCGAGATCTCCTCAGCCGGTGGTGAGCGCCTCGGCTACTGGTGAATGCCTCAGCAGATGGTTAGAGACTCAGCGGACAGTAAGAGACTCAGCGGATCGTGAAAGCCAGCGTGCTCAGCTCGCGCTTGCCGTTGGCGACGTCTTCCACCGCCACCTGCAATACGTAGTCGCCGGCGGCCAGCCCGCTCGGCTCGAAGGTGGCGATCAGCTTGTCCAGCCCGGCGATGCCGGTGGCGGTGCGCTCGACGAGCGCCAACTTGCCGGCCGACATCTGCCGTCCGTCGGCGTCCAGCACGGTGCCCTGCACGGCCAGCTCGCGGCCGAGGTTGTAGCCGACCAGGCAGAGGTCGGCGCGGCTGCCCGCCGGCATTACCGGATGGGCGGCGGGGACGTAGGGCTCGCCCTTGACGGTGAAGGGGTAGACGACGCTGGCGCCGGCGCCATCGGTGCGCTCGCGCACCATCAGCCAGCCCTCCTGCGCACCGATGAACAGTGGCGGCAGCAGGTAGGGCTCGGCGGCGGCGTAGGCGGGAACGGCCAGGGGCAGCGATTCCACTCCAGTCCTTCCGGTTTGCGCATCACGCACCAGCACCCGGATTCGATAGTCGCCCGGGGGCAGGTCGAGGTGGCCGTAGTATTTGAGGCCCACCTGCTCGAGAATCCTTCGCCCCTTGGCGAGGTCCACGTGCACCACCTGGGTGAAGAAGTCGCGCATCTCGCCGTGCGCGTCGCTGGCGTAGGCATAGATCTCGGCGTCGAGCACGTCGCCGTCGTGGCCGGCGAGCAGGCTGCCGCCCCCGACCTCGAGCACCACCGGCACGTAGGCGACCTGGGGGGTGGAGCGGAAGGCCGCCACCAGCGCCGACATCGCGACGTCGCGACGAGGCACGGCGCTGGCGATGCCGTCGCCGGCGAGCAGGCTCTTCTCCAGCGGGTCGAGGTCCTTGAACGGCCGCGGTGCGTAGTAGCCAGGGCGATGGGAGACGCGGGCGCCGGACGGCAGGTCCTTGACCTCGACCCGCAGGCGGCGATAAGCACCGTCGGCAGCCAGGTCGGAGCGCTCGAAGGTGAGCACGTAGGTGACCTCGGTGCGGGTCATCACCTTCTCGAGCTGGCCGCGAAAGTCGTTGGCGATGCGGAACAGCTCGCCGCCGGTCTCGTT
>DASYUP010000428.1:0-3384 GCA_036001185.1 Thermoanaerobaculia bacterium | reverse complement strand
CTGCTGGCCGCCATGAGGGTGAAGAAGCCGTCGGCGTGGCGGCGGATCCAGGGCTTGGCGGCCCCGTATTCGAAGCGCGGCCGCAGCTCGACCCGCAGGGCAATCTCGCCAGCCACCCCTTCGACGAGGCGCAGCAGCTGGTGGCGCGGGGTCTCGCGGCCACCGCCGCGCATGGCGAAGGCGTCGGTCAGCAGAGCCTCCCCGCCGGCGCCGCGGAAGCGGGTCTCGAGGATGAGACTGGCGCCGCGGTAGCGACGCTCGACCTCCCACTCCCCGGCGGCCGGGGCGACCAGGAAGCAGCCCCCGTTCTCCCAGTCGAGCAGCCGGCCGAAGACGGACGGCGAGTCGAGGCGCGGCATGCAACACCAGTCGATAGAGCCGCAGCGGGAGACCAGGGCGACCGAGTGGCAGTCGCCGAGCAGGCCGTAGTCCTCGATCGGTGGGTAGGGCTGCTCACTCGCGCGCGGCATGCCGGCCGATGCGCAAGGCGTGCCATCCAGGCCGGCGACGGCCAGAATGCGGCCGGAGTTACAGTCCGTGCAGGAAGTGCGCCGCCCGCCCCGCAACGCGCTAAGGTGGTGGGCAGCGGCGGCCCCGTGGTCCCGGCGCCCTTCCACCTCGCTGGCGGGCGCCTTCCGTGGCGGCATGTCGCTTGCTCTACCGCGCAACAACCGGTAGAGGAGGGCAGACCGCGATGACCACGCGGCGCAGTGAGCCCAGGCTTCGGCGGAGCGGTCCCGGCAAGAGCCCTGCCCCGGAGAGCGACTCCCGGGGAAGCGAGCCGCGGGCGAGCGAGCCACGAGGGAGTGAGCCTCGCGCCACCGCGTCCCAACCCCGCCTTCCCCTCGAAGCGCCCCGCCCGCCGCTGCTTCCCCCGGCCGCGCGGCTCCCGGAGCCGCGGCGGGTAGGAACGCTGCCGTCGCTCTCGTTTCTCGCCTTCGCCGACCCGCTGCCGTCGGACTACTACCTGGGCTAGCCCATCCGCGGGGTCAGCCCTTCCCCGTTAGCCCCCATCCCTGGTTGACCTGAGGGCTAGCGCACGGCACGGTACTCGGAGAAGACGCCCATCTCCACGTATCGCTCGGAGCCGGTGAAGCCGGCCTCGCGCAGGGCCTCGAGGATCACTGCCGGCGGCACGCACTGCTCGATGGTCTCCCAGTAGTACGCCATCAGCTCGCGTGAGGCCCGGCCACCGCGGCCGAGACCGGCGAGCAGCGGCATCAGGCGGCCAAGATAGAGAGCGAGCAGCCGGTGGCCGAGGGGCGAGCTCGGTGGGGTGATCTCCAGCAACAGCACGACGCCGCCCGGCCTGAGCACCCGCCGATACTCGGCAAAGGTCGCCCGCAGGTCGGCGACGTGGCGCAGCGCGTAGCCCATGCTCAGCCGGTCGAAGCGCGCGGCCGGGAAGGGCAGCGCCTCACCGAAGCCGCGCACCCGGCGAGCGACGCCACGGCGGGCTGCCTGACGCAGCATCCCGAGGCTGGGATCGAGCGCCACCACCCGCCCACGCGGACCCACCAGCGCCTGCGCCTGGGCGGCCACCACGCCGGTGCCGCTGCCGACGTCCAGCAAGCTCATACCCGCAGCGACCCCCACCCGCTGCAGGGCCTGGCGGCGGTACCGGCCTCCCGAGCCGAAGCTCATCGCCGCGTTGACCCAGTCGTAGTCGCCCGCTGCCTGATCGAACCAGGCGCCCACCCGCCGCCGCCGCTGCTCCTCGCTGGCGTAGTAGTCGGGGAGCGGCGGGTGCGGGGGCAGCGGCGTTCGCGGGGCGGCCAGCTTCAGCTCTCCTCCGGCTCGGCGAGCTGCTGAACGATCTGGGTCACCTCGGCCTCGGCGCGGCGGATCTTGGCGCGGCAGAGCTCGAGCAGCTGAGCGGCACGGCGGAGCTCGGTGGCGAGGGCGTCGATGTCGGTCTCCTCGCTCTCGATGCGGCCGAGAATGGCCTCCAGCTCGGCCATCGCCTCGCCGAAGCCCAGCGCCTCGGCGCTGGGATCGGGGTTGCCCGGTTCGCTCATCGAGGACTGGTCGCTCATCGCGGGCTCGCTCCTCTCTCGTCGCTGCCGGCTGGTGGTGCTGCCGGCCCCTCCACTCGGCTCGCCACCGTGCCGTCGGCGAGGCTGGTCAGTAGCCGCTCGCCGGCGAGTGCCTCGCTGACGCGGCGCAGCAGCGGACCCGCCGCCGTGCGCGTGATGCTGAAGCCGCGCGCCAGCACCCGCTCCGGAGCGAGCTGCGCCGTCACCCGCTCGAGGCCGGCACAGCGCTCGGCGACGCCGCGCAGCTCGGCGCGGCCCGCCCGCACCAGGCGCTCGCCGAGGGCGCGCCGGGCACGCCGGCGGCGCTGCAGGGTGCGGGGAGCAGCCGCCGCGAGCGCCCAGGCGTTGCGCCGCAGGCGGTCGTCGCCCCGCGCCAGTCCCTTGCCGGCGACGGCGACCAGCAGCCGGGCCGCCTCGTCGAGGCGGGCCCGCTCGGCGACCAGCACCGCGGCGGCGCGCAGCAGCCGCTCCTCGGCGCGGCCGAGCGCCTGGCTGTCGGCACCCAGCCGCTCGAGGGCGCCGTGCGTGAGCCGCCGCGCCGCCTCGACCACGCGCCGCTCGGCCTCCTCCACCCGCCGCACCAGGAACTCCGCCACCATGGTGGGAGTCTTGAGCGCCGTGTGGGCCACCAGGTCCGCCACCGAGCGATCGATCTCGTGGCCGAGCCCGGTGAGCACCGGCACCGACAGGGTGGCGATCGCCTCGGCGATGCGCCGGCTGTCGAAGGCGGCGAGGTCGCTCCTCGCCCCGCCGCCGCGCACCAGCACCACGCAGTCGACGCCGAGAGCGGCGACGGCGCGCAGGGCCGACGCCACCTCGCGCTCGGCCGGCGCTCCCTGCACGGCGGCGTGCACCAGCAACACCTGGAACCCGTAGCCGCTCTCGCGCAGGCCGCCGAGGAAGTCGTGAAACGCGGCGCTGTCCTGGGAGGTGACGAGGCCGACGCGCAGCGGCAGCGGCGGCAGTGCCAGCATGCGGTTGCGCTCGAGCAGGCCGGCGGCCGCCAGCGCGGCGAGCGTCTCCTGCCGCCGGCGCGCCAGCAGGCCGAGGGTGAACAGCGGGTCGATCTCGCGGACGGTGAGCTGCAGCCGGCCACCCGGTGGGTAGAACTCCACCGCCGCCAGGCAGCGCACCGCCATCCCTTCGACCAGCGACTGGCCGCTGCGGCGCAGCTCGCGCTGCAGCCGCTGCAGATCGGTGCGCCAGATCACCGCCTCGAGCTTGCCGGCGATCTGATCACCCGAGCCCCCCTCGCCCTTCTCCACCAGCTCGAAGAAAAGGTGGCCGTTGCGGCTGGGGCGCAGCCGCTGTACCTCGCCGGCGACCCAGACGCCAGGGAAGGCTTCGC
>DASYUP010000427.1:0-2588 GCA_036001185.1 Thermoanaerobaculia bacterium | reverse complement strand
TGGAAGGGCGTGCTCACCCTCGGCAAGCTGCGCGTGCCGGTCAAGCTCTACGCCGCGGTGCAGGATCGTCGCGTCCACTTCCACCTGCTGCACGACCGCGACAAGGTGCGCGTCGAGCAGCGCATGGTCGACCCCGAGAGCGGCGAGGCGGTCGGCGCCGACGAGGTGCGCAAGGGCTACGAGGCCGAGCCCGGCGTCTTCGTGGTGCTCAGCGACGCGGAGCTCGCCTCGCTCGAGCCGAGGCCTCGCGCGACATCGAGATCACGCGCTTCGTGCCGCTGGGCGAGATCCATCACCAGTGGTACGAGCGCCCCTACTGGCTGGGCCCCGACGGCGACCAGGAGGCCTACTTCGCCCTCGCGGCCGCGCTCGCCAACACACGCCGCGAGGGGGTGGCGCGCTGGGTGATGCGCAAGCGCCCCTACGTCGGCGCGCTGCGGCTGGAAGGTGACCGGCTGATGCTGGTGGCGCTGCGCCATGCCGACGCGGTGGTGCTCCCCGAGGAGCTCGAGGCACCGCGCGGACGGCCGTTCGACGCCAAGGAGCGGCAGCTCGCTGAGCAGCTGGTCGGCGCCCTCGCCGATCACTTCGACCCCGCCGCCTACCACGACACCTACCGCGAGAAGGTGCAGGAGCTGGTCGACGCCAAGGCCAAGGGCAAACGACCCAAGCTGCATCGGCCAAAGGCCAAGCAGGCGCCGGCGAGCCTCGAGCGCGCGCTGGCCGCGAGCCTGGCGAAGGCGCGGGGCAAGAGCTCGGCGGCGCGTGCCGCCGGCTAGGAGCGGACGCCATGGCGAGCAATGCGCAAGTAGACGAGCTCGAGGCCGACGCCGCGGCGCCGCGCGCCCGCGCCCTGTGGAGCGGAACGATCACCTTCGGCCTGGTCAGCATCCCCGTCGAGCTCTACCCCGGCAACCGCCCCGGCCGCCCGGGTCTGCGCCTGCTCGGTCCCAGCGGCGCGCCGCTGCGCCGCCGCTACGCCTGCCCCGCGGAGGGCAAGGAAGTGCCGCCGCAGCACCTGGTGCGAGGCTTCGAGGTGGCGCCCGGCGAGCACGTGGTGGTCACCGACGAGGAGCTCGAGGCACTGGCGCCGGAGAAGAGCCGCGACATCGACCTCTTGCGCTTCGTGCCGGTGGCCGAGGTCGACCCGGTGCTCTTCGAGCGCGCCTACTACCTGGCGCCGGCGGGAGCGTCGGCCAAGGCCTACCGGCTGCTCGCCGACGTCATGGAGAAGCAGGAGCGCGCCGGCATCGCCACCTTCGTCATGCGCGGCAAGGAGTACCTGGTGGCGATCCTCGCCGAGGGCGGAATCCTGCGCGCCGAGACGCTGCGCTTCGCCGACGAGGTGCGCTCGGCGCAGGAGGTCGGCCTGCCCGAGAAGCCGAAGGTCGAGGCCGCCGAAGTCAAGAAGCTCGAGCGGGCGATCGCCGTCCACGCCGCGAAGAAGCTCGATCCCGACGAGCTCACCGAGTCGTGGACGGAGCGCCTGGTGGCACTGGCCGAGAAGAAACGCCGCAAGGGGACCGACGTCGTAGAAGCGCCGGCGGCGGCGGCGGAAGAGCAGGCCGAGATCATCGACCTCATGGCGGTGCTCAAGCGCAGCCTCGGCGGCGGCGAGTCACGACGTGGTGCCGCCGGCAAGAGCGGCCGCGGTGCCGCCGCCCGCCGCGCCCCCGGTCGCGCGAAGGCGACGAGCGCCGGCCGCGCGCGCCGCACCGGCGCCCGCAACGCCGCGACCAAGCGCAGCCATCGGCGGTAGAACCACGCGCGCTGCCGCTAGGGCGACGTCGGCGGCGTCGACGGCGACTCCTGCGAGCTCGCCACCCAGGTGGCGAGGGCCTCTTCGACACCGCTGAGCTCCCAGTCGAGCACCGCCCGCGCGCCGTCGACGCGGCTCGTGGCGCGCAGCACGAGACCGCGCTCGGCGAGCCGCTGCGCCCGCTCCCCCGCCCGCTGCTGCAGCGCCACCGCCGCGTCCGCCGCCGCTGCCGGCGAATCGCAGTCGACGGCGATGCGGCCGGCGGTGAGGTCGCTGGTGGCGACGTCGACGCCGATCGCCGCCTGGCCGGCGC
This sequence comes from Thermoanaerobaculia bacterium, assembly GCA_036001185.1. GTDB lineage: Bacteria > Acidobacteriota > Thermoanaerobaculia > Multivoradales > JAIOJS01 > DASYQD01. Next base: position 516 of record DASYUP010000427.1, on the reverse strand, counting down.
CGCGCGGCGACAGGCCCTCCCCCCACAGCAACTCCTCGAGCCGGCGGTCGCCGCCGCCGATGATCCCGGTCAGGTCCCAGGCACGCGCGGGGGCGCCGAGGTTGGGAGGCGGGGGCGGCGGCGTGGTGGCACCCGCCAGCAGCCGATCCATGCCGCGCCGCAGGGTCGCCTCGTCGCTGGCGACGAGAAAAGTGCCGTCGAGGAGCGCCGCCCAGCTGGCCGCCCCGAGCTGCAGCAGGTCGCGACCGCGGTAGCGGCCGGCGCGAGTCTGCTGGCGATCGAGGATCGTGTACAGCAGGCGGGTCATGCCGCGGGGATTGATGGCGGCGACGAAGCCTGCCTCGCCGTCCTTGCCGGGCAGCACCACCGCCACGGTCGCCTGCCGCGGCAGCATCATGCGCAGCCCCGCCGAAGGGCTGCCGGCGGCGCCCGACTGCTGCAGCGAGCGCACCCAGGGCGGCATGTCGCGTTGCTGCATCTTCTGGGTCTCGCGCAGGAAGCGATCGAGCAGCGCGC
>DASYUP010000426.1:0-3897 GCA_036001185.1 Thermoanaerobaculia bacterium | reverse complement strand
TGGCGAGCGGCAGCAGGGCGAGGCGGGCGAGCCCCTCGGGGTAGCGGCCGAGCAGCGCCTGGTAGCAGCGCACGCGGGTGTAGTGGTCGAGGTCGCCCGGCCGCGTCATGCCCACCGCCGGATGGATGAGCAGGTGCGCCTCCTGTTCGCGGGCGGCGCTCAGGGTGAGCTCGAAGTGCGCGCGGTGCATCGGATTGCGAGTCTGGAAGGCGACGATGCGCTGCCAGCCGAGGGCGACGAAGGCGTCGCGCGTCTGCCGCGGAGTTTCGCGCCGGGAGGCGAAGTCGTAGTGCGGCGGCAGTTGCAGCGCCTCGACGGGGCCGCCGAGGGCGACGTTGTTGGTGCGATGGAGGAGGTGATGGACCCCGGGGTGGCTCTCGTCGAGGGTGCCGTAGACGGCCTCGGCCTCGCGCGCACGGTCATGCTCCCAGGCCTCTTCGTAGGTGAGCACGGCGAGTGGCAGCCCTTCGGGATCGCGCAGCACGAGGGCGCCGGCGCGGGTGGCCGCCTCGGCGGTCGCTAGCGTGACGTCGAGGGTGACGGGGATGGGCCACAGCGCGCCCCGCTGCTGGCCGGCCGTCGGCGGCAGGCGCATCGTGGCGGCGACCGCCTCGGCGGCGGTGCGCGACAGGAAGCCGCCGAGCGGCGAGAAGGCCCCGCTCGCCAGCATCTCGAGGTCGCAGAGCTGGCGTGGTGTGAGGTCCCAGGATGGAAGCTCGTGCAGGCGCGCCCGCAGCTCGGCGGCGCGCGGAGGCGGCGCGAGGAGGTCGACGAGCGGCGGCGGCGAGCCGCTGGCCGCGGCCGGCGGACCCGCGCCCTGGACTACCACTCGCCGGGCTGGCCGAGCGTCAACGCCAGGGAACCGTTGATCTCACGGATCTCCCGCGGCTGACCGCCGCCGTCGGGCTCGAAGCGGGTGATGCGGCCGCCGATGCGGGCGGCGATGTGGCGCAGCAGGTGGAAGTCCAACCAGGCGCCGCGCGCCGTCACCGACTCGTTGGGGGCGCCCAGGGTGTTGCCGAAGAAGCGATTGTCCCCTACCTCGTAGAAGAGCTGCAGCCCGCCGCTGCCGAGCGCGAAGCGGACGCCGGCCCCGGCGCGCTGCTCCTCGAGGTAGCGGCCCGCGTCGAGTGCCGAGTAGAGGAGCTCGCGACGGCCGTAGAGTTGGTAGAGCAGGCGCCAGCCGGGATGCAGCGTCAGGGCGGCGTGACCGTTGCCGGCCCGGTAGCCGGGAAAGCTGCTGTCGTCGGCCTCGAGGTCGCGCTGGTCGTACTGTGCGGTGAGGTCGAGATGGTTGCCGCGCAGCGCCGACTCGGCATACCAGGACGAGCCCTTGTTGGAGCGCACGGCGTCGAGGCCCTGGAACTGGGTGCGCTCCCGCAACACGCCGGCGCCGATGTAACCGCGGTCGCCGCGCAGCAGGTAGCGCAGGCCGCCGCGAACCCTGGTGGCGTCGCGGTCGAGCAGCAACGACGGGTCGACCGGGGTGAGGCTGGGGGTGGCGTCGACACGCACGCGGCTGGCGCTGCCGCCGGCGAAGAGGGCGAGAGAGCCGAACAGGCGCACCTGGGTGCTGGCCGCCGCCTCGTCGCTGCGGATGGGCTCGCGCACCAGCAGATCGGGGGAGGCGAACTCCACCGCCTCGACACGGCGGGCGGTGATCTCTCCCTCGAGGCGGTTGAACCAGCTGAAGATTCCGAGGCCGTAGTGGCCGACGGCGGCATTGCGCTCCTTCTGCCGCTGCCACCAGGTGTATTCGGGGAGGGCGTGGGCGGCGGCGATGACGTGCTCGCCCAGCGGCAGGTAGGCCTTGAGGCCAGCGCCGGCGGTGGCGGTGAGGTCACCGCGCTGCCGCTCGCCCGTCTGTGGGTCGAGCTCGCGGACGTAGGTGACGTCGCGCACGCCGAGCCAGGGAGAGATGCGGATGGCGCCCAGGCTCCAGCGCGCCTGCTCGACCGCCTTCTCGAGCTGCTGCTTGCGGTTGGGTATCAGCTCCAGGTCGCTGCCGGCGGCGCGGTACTGCGCGGCGGCGGGGGTCGCCGCGAGAGCCGCGAGCGCGACAAGGGCAACAACTTGGAGATGTTGGCGAGTCTCTGCCATCGGGAGCGGCGGTGAAGCTATCACGGGCCACGCGCCCGCGGTGTGGGCTAGGGGACGCCGCCGCTGCCGTACCCCAGCGACTTGAGCGTCGCCGTGAGCTCCTTGCTCTCGGCGTGCGGCAGGGTGGGAACGGCCGGCGTGCGCAGCAACGGCGTGGCCGCGCGGCGCAGCGCGAGCAGCGGCGGGGGAGTGGCCGGCAGCGCCGGCGAGGTGGCCGCCGGCTCGACCGCCTGCACCGCCTCGCCATGCGGCTCGTGCACGTACCACCAGCCACCGTGCAGCACCGCCACCGCCAGCGGGTGGCTGCCGACGTCGCGGCTGGCCCGGCGCCGGCCGTCGCGCCACCAGTAGTAGTGCTCCTCGGCATGCAGGCCGCGGTAGGCGAGGGCGAGCTGCTGCAGGCGCCCGTGCACGCCGCCGAAGAGCAGCGGCACGAGCGAGCTGCCGTCGAAGCCGCGGCCGTGGCCGCCGCCCAGCGCCACCAGAGTGGGTGCCACGTCGACGAGGGAGACTGGCGTGTCGACCGCCTTCACCACGGCGCCGGGCCCGGAGATCAGCAGCGGCACCGCCAGCAGGTCATGGTCGAGGGCGCCACCGTGGTGGGTGTGGCCACTCGCCGGATCGAGCCCTTCTCCGTGGTCGGAGACGACGACGATCCAGGTGGGGCGGTCGCCGAGGTCGGCGCGGATGGCGGCGAGCAGCTGGCCGATGCCGCCGTCGAGCCGCCGCAGCTCGGCGCGGTAGTAGCCGGCGAGGGCCTGCCAGTCGGCGCTTGGGCAGCGCTGCTCGCCGAGCAGACAGGCGAGGTTGTGGTCGGCGTCGGCGGCGCCCGGCGGCGGGTGCGCCCAGGCGTGCGCCTTGTAGTAGTCGTGCACGGCGTAGGTGTGGACGAAGAGGAAGAGCGGCCGGCCGGGAGCGTGGCGCGAGAGGAAGGCCTCGGCCCGCGCGAAGAGGTCGCTCTCGCCTGCGGGGCTCGGCTTGCCACCCTCCGGCAGCCACGGCAGCGGCGCGACGCCGCGGCTCACGTGGTCGTCGTAGCGCATGAAGCCGCGGCCGAAGCCGTAGCTGGCATCGAGGTAGCCGCCGTCGGTGAAGGCGACCGTCTCGTAGCCACGGCCCGCCAGCAGGCCGGCCAGGGTCGGCACGGTGCGCGCCAGGCTGGCGCGGCGGTGCACGGCGCCGTGACGGTGGGGGTAGACACCGGTGAGCAGCGAGGCATGGGCGGGAAGCGTCCACGCCGCCGGCGACATCGCGTCGGTGAAACGCACGCTGCGCGCCGCCAGCGCATCGAGCGCCGGCAGCGGCTGCGCCGCCGGGTCATAGGCACGCAGCGCGTCGCGGCGCACGGTGTCGATGGAAACGAGGACGATGTTGGGCGCCGTCGCCTGCCGCGCGCAGCCGGCGAGCGGGCCGAGCAGCACGGCGAGAACGAGCAGCGAGGGGTGGTAGGTCCAGCGGCGACGCATGGGGGTGGGATCCAGCGGGCGGGGCCGGGCGCAAGCTATCACGTGGGAAACTGCCCACGCGACATCATGCACGACGCGGGCCCAGCCGCCGTTGCCGGTGGCCTTGGCGATGCCGAAGCCCACGGCCGACAGCGCGCCGACGACGACCAGTTCGACGACGAGCTTCGCGGCGCCCCAGGAGCTCGAGGAGGGGGGCTCTCGGGGATGCGAGCATAATCGGCCCCCACATGAGCGCTCCTGCCGCCGACGGCTCGCGCCTGCTCGACCTGCGCGACTTCCTCGCTCTGCTGCGCCGCGAGGGGGAGCTGGTCGAGGTGTCGGCGCCGGTCGA
>DASYUP010000425.1:0-4028 GCA_036001185.1 Thermoanaerobaculia bacterium | reverse complement strand
CCGCGCCCGCGTGCACGACCTCGATCCCGCGGTCGCCGTCGGCCGTTACCTGCAGACGGCGGAGGATGGCTTCCTCAAGATCATGGCCAAGCTCGGCGTCTGCGCGGTGGCGAGCTACCAGGGGGCGCAGCTCTTCGAGGTGCTCGGGCTCGACCCCGAGCTGGTCGAGCGCCACTTCACGGGCACCCCATCGCGGGTCGGCGGCACGGGCTGGGAGCGCATCACCCGAGACGTGCTGCAGCGCCACCGTGACGCGTGGGAGACCGAAGGTGCCTTCGCCGACCGCGGCCTCTTCCGTTTCCGCAAGGACGGCGAGCACCACGCCCTTCATCCGGGCGTGTTCACGTCGCTGCACAAGGCGGTGCGCAGTAGCCGCCCCGAGGACTTCCGCGAGTACCAGCGGCGCGTGGAGGAGACGCCTCCCACCAGCCTGCGCGACCTGCTCACCTGGAAGCGCGCCGACCGGCCGGCGCCGATCGAGGAGGTCGAGCCCGTGGCCTCGGTGCTGCGACGGTTCTGTACCGCCGCCATGAGCCACGGCGCGCTGTCGCGCGAGGCGCACGAGGCGGTGGCGGTGGCGGTGAACCGGCTGGGCGGCCGCAGCAACTCGGGCGAGGGTGGCGAAGCGGCGGAGCGCTTCCAGCCGTATGCCAGCGAGGCTCCAGGGCGGCTCCTGAGCCGCTGGCAACCAGCGCCCGGCGACTGGGGCAATAGCGCCATCAAGCAGGTGGCCTCGGGGCGCTTCGGCGTCACCGCCCACTACCTGCGCTCGGCGCGCGAGCTGGAGATCAAGATCGCCCAGGGCAGCAAGCCCGGCGAGGGCGGCCAGATCCCCGGCAACAAGGTGACCGAGGAAATCGCCGGGCTCCGCCACGCGGTGCCGGGCGTGAGCCTCATCTCGCCGCCGCCTCACCATGACATCTACTCGATCGAGGACCTGGCGCAGCTCATCTTCGACCTCAAGCGAGTGCACCCGCAGGCGCGGGTGGGCGTCAAGCTGGTGTCGGGCTACGGCGTCGGCACGATCGCCGCCGGCGTCGCCAAGGCGCACGCCGACTACGTTCATATCGCCGGCGACAGCGGCGGCACAGGAGCCTCGCCGCTCTCCTCGATCCGCCACGCCGGCATGCCCTGGGAGCTGGGGCTGGCCGAGGCGCAACAGGTGCTCACCCAGTGCGGCCTGCGCGGGCGGGTGACGCTGCGCGTCGACGGCGGCTTCAAGACCGGGCGCGACGTGGTGATCGCCGCGCTGCTCGGCGCCGAGGAGTTCGGTTTCGGCACCGTGCCGCTCATCGCGCTGGGCTGCATCATGGCCCGCCAGTGCCACCTCAACACCTGCCCGGTCGGCATCGCCACCCAGGACCCCGAGCTGCGGCGCAAGATGCCGGGCACACCCGACCAGGTGATGGCCTTCCTCATCTTCGTCGCCGAGCAGGTGCGCCTGATCCTGTCCGAGCTCGGCCTGTGCCGTCTCGAGGAGGCGGTGGGCCGCACCGACCTGCTCCGGCCACGCGCGGCTGGGGAGGGAGGGGGCGAGGCGGCCGAGGCGCTCGACTTCTCGTGGCTGCTGGCGCCTCCCCTCGCTTCCCACGTGCCGGGTCGCCGCTCGGTTGCCTACATGCCGCCGTATGCCAGCAGCGAGGCCGGCCTCGACGAGCGGCTGTGGTCGGACGCCCAGGTGGCCCGCGCCACCGGGCTGCCGGTGCGCCTCGACTATGGCATCACCAACCGCGATCGCGCGGTGGGAGCGCGCCTCTCCGGCGACATCGCCGAGCGTACCGCCGGCGCCGGCCTGCCGGCGGGTACCGTGGACGTGAAGCTCGACGGCACTGCCGGGCAGAGCTTCGGCGCCTTCCTCACGGCGGGCGTGCGCTTGCGGCTGCGCGGCGAGGCGCAGGACTACGTGGGCAAGGGGATGAGCGGCGGCGAGATCATCATCCGCCCACCCGCCGAGTCCGCGTTTGCCAGCCAGGACAACGTCATCGCCGGCAACACCATCCTCTACGGTGCCACCGGCGGCCTGCTGCTGGCGGCCGGTCGGGTGGGGGAGCGCTTCTGCGTCCGCAACTCGGGAGCCGAGGCGGTGGTCGAGGGTTGCGGTGACCATGGCTGCGAATACATGACCGGCGGCGTCGCCGTGGTGCTCGGGCGCACCGGCGCCAACTTCGGCGCCGGCATGACCGGCGGGGTGGCGTACGTCTGGGACGAAGACGGCACCGGCGCCGAGCCCTCCGATCAGGTGCGCAGCGAGCCGCTCGACGCCGCCGACGCCGAGCTGCTGCGCGAGCTGGTGCAACGCCACCACGAAGCCACCGAGAGCCGTCACGCCGCCACCCTGCTGGCGCGCTGGGAGGACACCGTGCAGCGCTGCCGCAAGGTGGTGCCGGCTGCCGCCGCGGCGCTCGCCCGCCCCCAGGCCGCCGCCGGCGGGCGCTAGCAGCGAGGGAAGCGCCCATCGTGAGCGACGCGCCGACCCTCGCCGACCGCGGCCTGCTCCACGACGTGCTGACCAGCCGCGTCTACGACGTGGCGCGCGAGACGCCGCTCGAGCCGGCGCCGCGCCTGTCGCGCCGCCTCGGCGTGCCGGTGCTGCTCAAGCGCGAGGACCAGCAGCCGGTCTTCTCCTTCAAGCTACGCGGGGCGCACAACAAGATCGCCCATCTCACGGCCGCCGAGCGGGCGGCCGGCGTCGTCGCCGCGAGCGCCGGCAACCACGCCCAGGGCGTCGCCTTCTCGGCGCGCCGGCTCGGCATCCGCGCTGTCATCGTCATGCCGCAGACGACGCCGGAGATCAAGGTCGACGCCGTTCGCGAGCTGGGTGCCGAGGTGGTGCTCCACGGCGACAGCTACGCCGAGGCGCAGGCGCGCAGCGAGGCGCTCGCGGCGGCGAGCGGCCTCACCTTCGTGCACCCCTTCGACGACCCGCTGGTCATCGCCGGTCAGGGGACGATCGGCGAGGAGATCCTGCGCCAGAGCCACGGGCGGCTGGCGGCCATCTTCGTCCCGGTGGGCGGCGGCGGCCTCATCGCCGGGGTGGCTGGCTACGTCAAGGCGCTGATGCCGCAAGTGCGTATCGTCGGCGTCGAGCCCTTCGAGGCCGACGCCATGTACCGCTCGCTGCTCGCCGGCCGGCGGGTGCGGCTGGAGCGGGTGGGGATCTTCGCCGACGGGGTGGCGGTGCGCGAGGTGGGGGAGCGGCCGTTCGCCATCGCCCGCCAGGCCGTCGACGAGGTGGTGCGGGTCTCCAACGACGAGGTCTGCGCCGCCATCAAGGACGTCTTCGATGACACCCGCAGCATCATGGAGCCCGCCGGCGCGCTGGCGGTGGCCGGCCTCAAGAGCTGGATGGAGGAGGGCGGCGACGGCGTCGAGGGCCCACTGGTGGCCATCCTCTCCGGCGCCAACGTCAACTTCGACCGCCTGCGCTTCGTCGCCGAGCGCGCCGAGCTGGGAGAGGCGCGCGAGGCGGTGCTGGCGGTGACCATCCCGGAGCGGCCGGGCGCCTTTCGCCAGTTCTGCGCCACCATCGGGCCGCGGGTGGTGACCGAGTTCAACTATCGGCTCAGCGACCGCAACCAGGCGCACATCTTCGTCGGCCTGCGCATCGCCTCGCGCCAGGACGCGCACGATCTCTGCGCCCGGCTGCGCGCCGCCGGCTATGCCACCGAGGACCTCTCGGGCAACGAGATGGCGAAGCTGCACGTGCGCCACATGGTTGGCGGCCGCTCGGCGGCGGTGCGCGACGAGCAGCTCTTCCGCTTCGAGTTCCCCGAGCGGCCGGGGGCGCTGCTGGAGTTCCTCGACAAACTGGGCGGAAGGTGGAACATCAGCCTGTTCCACTATCGCAACCACGGCGCCGACTTCGGCCGCGTGTTGGCCGCCTTCGAGGTGCCGGAGGAGGACGAGGACGCGTTCCGCGAGTTCCTCGACAACCTCGGTTATCGGTTCGTCGTCGAGGTGGGGAATCCGGCGTACGACTTGTTTCTGTCAGCGGTGAGCTGAGGCGAGGGAGGGAGGGGAGGGAGAGG
>DASYUP010000424.1:0-3197 GCA_036001185.1 Thermoanaerobaculia bacterium | reverse complement strand
TGCGCTGCTCGGCCGTCATGGTGGCCGCGAGCGGCGCGCCGAGGACCGCCATCGCCAGGCCGAGCTGTGGCTGCGCGCCGGCCAGCTCTACGGCAAGCTCGGCGAGTCCGATCAGCAGCTCGAGGCGGCGGAGGCGGGGCTGGCGCTGCTCGAGGCGGACGAGGGGCCCGAGCTGGAGATCGAGCTGCTGGCCTCGAAGGCCGAGGCGCTGCACAGCCTCGGCCGGCTGGAGGAGGCGTACGCCGCCGCGCGCCGGGCCCTCAAGGCCACCAACCTGGGGCGCTTCGCCCGCCAGCGCGGCTCGCTGCTCAACACCCTCGGCCTCGTCTTCTGCCGCGCCGGCGAGTGGCGGAAGGGGCACTTCCTGCTCAAGCGCGGCCTCGCCGCGGCGATCGAATCGGACGACGAGCGGCTGGCCGCCAAGCTGCGCAACAACCTCGGCAACCTCTACTGGAAGCGCGGCGACTGGCAGCAGGCGCTGGCGCAATACGAGGCCAACCTCGCCGCCGCGCAGCGGCTGCGCGACCCTTGGACCGAGCTCACCGCCCTGCACAACCTGGGCGTGCTGCAGTGCGGCCGCGGCGAGTGGAAGCATGCGCGGCAGCCGCTCACCCGCTCGCTCGAGCTGCGCCGCCGGCTCGGCGCTCGCGAGGGCGAGACGGTGGCCTGGCTGCACCTCGGTGAGATCGAGGAGCTGCTGGGCGACTGGGCGCGCGCCCAGCGCCACTACGAGCGGGTGATCAAGCTGCTCGGTGACAAGAGCGAGCACGAGGACTACGTGACGGCGCAGAACCAGCTCGCCTCGCTGGCGCGCAAGCGCGGCGACTGGAGTGAGGCCGAGGAGCTGGCCCGCTCTGCCCTCGCCGGGGCGGAGCGGCTGGGTGACCGCGAGCTGCTCACTTACTGCCACCAGCAGCTCGGCCTGGTGGAGAAGGACCGCGAGCACTGGGCGCCGGCCGCCGCCCACCTGGCGCGGGCCCTCGAGCTCGCCGAGGGCACCGGCGCCCAGGACGGCCTCGCCCGCCTGCACAACTCGCTCGCCGACCTCCACCTGCGGCGCGGCGAGCACAAGGACGGCCGCCGCCACGTCGGCGAGGCGCGCCGCTGGGCGGAATCGCTGGGCGACCGCTTCGAGCTCGCCAAGGTGATCTCCGGCGAGGCGCGGCTGGCGGTGCTGGAGTCGGACACCGACCGCGCCGACGAGCTGTTCGGCCAGAGCGTGCGCCTGTTCGAGGAGCTCGAGGTGCCGTTCGAATACGCCCGCACCCTCTACGAGTGGGGGGTGCGCACCCGCAACCCCGAGATCGCCGTCGAGCGGCTCGACCGTGCCCTGGTCGCCTTCGAGCGGCTCGGCGCCGCCACCGACTTCGAGCGCACCCGTGGCGTCATGGAAGGGATCCGCGAGCGCCACCATCTGGGTGCCGGCGGGCGCGCGGCGCCGGGCCTCTGGGAGGTGGCGAAGCTGGTCAACTCCTCGCTCGACCTGCAGGAGGTGCTCGACCGCATCATGGACCTGGTGATCGAGCGGCTGCGCGCCGACCGCGGCATGATCGTGCTCGCCAACCACCTGACCGGCGACCTCGAGGTGGCGGTGTCGCGCAACCTCGGCGCCGGCGGCGAGCGCGAGGGACAGCACCTCTCCGAGACGGTGGTCCGCCGCGTCATCGACAGCCGCGAGCCGGTGCTTGCCGTCGATGCCTTGACCGATGAACGCTTCGCCGGCTCCGCCTCCATCGTCGCCTCGCACATCGTCTCCATTCTTTGCGTGCCGCTGGTCATCCGCGAGCGCCTGGCGGGAGCGATCTACGTCGACCACCTGCGCAGCCAGCACCTGTTCGCCAACAAGGACCTCGACTTCCTGGTGGCTTTCGCCGACCAGGCGGCGATCGCCATCGACAACGCCCGCCTCTACGGCGAGCTCGACGCCCACCGCCAGAAGCTCAAGGAGGAGAACGAGGCCCTGCGTCGCGAGATCCTCTCCTCCCGCCACCTCGGTTCGCTGATCGGCAAGAGCCGCGTCATCGCCCAGCTCAAGGAGACCATCGAGCGGGTGGCGCAGAGCGCCTCGACCATCCTCATTCGCGGCGAGAGCGGCACCGGCAAGGGGTTGGTGGCGCGCATCATCCACTCGGTGTCGTCGCGCCGCGAGCAGCCCTTCATCGCCTTCAACTGCGCGGCGCTGCCCGAGACGCTGATGGAGAGCGAGCTGTTCGGCCACGAGAAGGGGGCCTTCACCGGCGCCGTCGGGCAGAAGCCGGGGCGCTTCGAGCTCGCCCACAAGGGGACCATCTTCCTCGACGAGATCGGCAAGGTATCGCTGGCGGTGCAGTCGAAGCTGCTGCGCGTCATCGAGGACCGCGAGTTCGAGCGCGTCGGCGGCACCCGCACGCTGAAGAGCGACGTGCGCATCATCACCGCCACCAACCTCAACCTCGAGGAGGCGATCGCCAAGGACCAGTTCCGCGAGGACCTCTACTACCGCCTCAACATCATCCCCATCGTGCTGCCGCCACTGCGCGAGCGGCGCGAGGACGTCCCCTACCTGGTCGAGCACTTCCTCGACAAGATCAGCCGCGACCTCGGTCACCCGCGCCGGGAGGTCGACCGCGCCGTGCTCGACCTCTTCATGGGCTACCGCTGGCCGGGCAACGTGCGCGAGCTCGAGGCGGCGATCCACCGCGCGCTGGTGCTGTCGCGGCGCGACACCCTGGGGGTGGAGGACTTCGCCTGGATCGCCGGCCGCGAGGAGCGGCCGCTGCCGCTGCCCGCGGCGCTGGCCGCCGCCGCGGCGGCGACGCGCCTGCAGGAAGGCAACTACGAGGAGCTGTGCAACGACCACGACCGCGACCTCATCCGCGAGGGGTTGCAACGCTGTGGCGGCAAGATCCGCGAGACCGCCCGCTTCCTCGGCATCGCCAGGAACACGCTGAAGGCGAAGATGAAGCGCTACGCGCTGGAGGGAGCGGGCGGCGAGTAGCGTCGGCGGCCGCGCGCGTTTGACAGCCCCTGGCGGGGCCTTCTACACTCCGCCCCCCGTGGGGCCGTAGCTCAGCTGGGAGAGCGCTTGAATGGCATTCAAGAGGTCGAGGGTTCGATCCCCTTCGGCTCCACCATCCCTCGCTTCGCTCGGTATGGCGGAGCCGAAGGGCTCGGTCGCGCCGCCGGCTGAAGCCGGCGGCTTGGAGCGATCCCCCGCC
>DASYUP010000423.1:0-12265 GCA_036001185.1 Thermoanaerobaculia bacterium | reverse complement strand
GCGAGCATCGGCTCGGCGACGGCGATCCAGAAGCGGTTGGCGCGGTCGTCCTCCTGCCACTGCGCCGCGCGACGTCCCGGCATCGACAGCTCTGCGGTTGCACTTCGTTACGTTGGCGAAATCTCAACGATACGTTGGCCTCCGATACTGGCCCCGAGGTGCGAGGCCCGGAATGAAGAAGCTTCTCTTCGGTGGCATCTTCGTCAGCGCGCTGATCGTCGCCGGCGTCGTCTGGGCGCAGGTCGCCGCGCGCCGCGACGAGGCGGCGCTCGGCGGCGCCCAGGTGGCCCGCGTTACCCGCCGCGACGTCGAGACCGTGGTCAAGGCGACGGGGATCATCAAGCCGATGATCGGCGCCGAGGTCCGCGTCGGGTCGCGCGCCTCGGGGGTGGTGCAGCGGCTCTTCGTCCGCGTCGGTGACTCGGTCAAGGCCGGGCAACTCCTTGCCCAGCTCGACGCCCGTGACCTGCAAGCTCGTCGCGGCGAAGCAGCGGCGGCCCTGGCGTCGGCCGACGCCGACCTGCGCTACGCCGAGGCGGACCTGCAACGCAAGCGCGAGCTGGCTGCGGCGCAGGTCATCGCCACCGGCGACCTCGACCTCGCCGAGCGGGCCTTCGCCGTCGCCAGGCAGCAGCGCGCCCGGGCGCAGGCCGCCCTCGACGCCGCGACGACCGAGCTCGGCTACGCGCGCATCGTGGCGCCGATGGCCGGCATCGTCGCCTCGGTCTCGACGCAGGAGGGCGAGACGGTGGCCGCTAGCTTCGCCGCCCCCACCTTCGTGACCCTGCTCGACCTCGATCGCCTCGAGGTCCGCGCCTACGTCGACGAGACCGACATCGGGCGGATCCGGCTCGGCCAGCGGGCACGCTTCACCGTCGACACCTACCCCGGCGTGGACTTTCCGGGCCGCCTCACGGCGATCTATCCGCAGGCGGAGATCCGCGACAACGTCGTCGACTACGTGACCGTCGTCCGCTTCGCGACACCCTCGGATCGCACCTTGCGCCCGGAGATGACGACGACGGTGCGGGTCCTGCTCGACCGCCGGGCCCACGTGCTCACCGTGCCGATTCGCGCCGTCCGCCGGGCCGCGGGCCGCCCCTTCGTCGTGCTTGCGCAGGGCGACCGCCTGGCGCGCCGCCCGGTGACCACCGGCGCCCGCGACGAGAGCTATTGGGAAATCGTCGCCGGGCTGCGCGAAGGCGACGAGGTGCTCGTCGGTGAGGCCGGCGACGAGGAAAAGGAGCCTTCATGATCGAGCTGCAAGGGATCCACAAGGTCTACACCCGGCCGACCGGCGAGACGGTCGCCGCCCTCGACGGCGTCTCGCTCGCCATCGCGCGTGGCGAGCTGCTGGCCATCGTCGGCGCCTCGGGATCGGGCAAGTCCACGCTGATGAACATCGTCGGGCTGCTCGATCGCCCGTCGGCCGGCCGCTACCTGCTCGACGGCCGCGACGTCGAAAACCTCGGCGTCGACGACCAGGCGCGGCTGCGCAATCGCAAGATCGGCTTCGTCTTCCAGGCCTTCCACCTGCTGCCGCGGACGAGCGCGCTCGAGAACGTCGAGCTGCCGCTGCTCTACTCGGACCGCCCCCAGATCGAGGGCCTGGGACGGGCGGCACTGGAAACGGTCCAGCTCGGCGATCGGCTCCAGCACACGCCCTCCGAGCTGTCCGGCGGCCAGCAGCAGCGGGTGGCCATCGCCCGGGCGCTGGTCAACGATCCCGACGTCATCCTCGCCGACGAGCCGACCGGCAACCTCGACGCGCGCTCGGCCGGCGAGGTGCTGGACATCTTCCAGCAGCTCAACCGCGGCGGTCGCACGATCGTGATCGTCACCCACGATCCGGCGGTCGCCGCCCATTGCCCTCGCGTCGTGCGGCTCGACGCCGGGCGGCTGGTCGGGGACTCCCGGCAGGTCGCGCTGCAGGGCGTGGGGACGCCATGAGAACGACCCGCCTGCTCGTCCACGGTCTGCGCGCCATGCCGCGCTTCAAGCTGCGCAGCGGCTTCATCATCCTCGGCGTGACCCTCGGCGTCTCGGCCCTCACCCTCGTCGTCTCGGTCGGCCGCGGCGTCGAGACCAAAATGCTGGCGACGATTCGCCAGATCCTCGGCGACTCCTCCGTACTAGTGATCGGCGGCGGCGGCCGCCTGATGGGGAGCCCGCGCGGCGAGGGTGCGCGGTTGACGATCGACGACGTAGCCGCCGTGGCACGGGAGGTCCCCGAAGTGGAGCAGTGGGATCCGCAGCAGGATCTCGCGCTGTCGGTGCGTCACGGCGACGCGGTGGCCAGGGTGCGCGTGCTCGGGCAGTCGGAGCGCTGGGAGCAGGTCTGGGGTCGGAGCGTCGCGCGGGGCGAGTCGTTCGACGCCGCGGCCGTCGGTGGTGCGGCGCGCGTTGCCCTCGTCGGCGAGACCGTCGCGCGCGACCTTTTCGGGCACCAGGAGCCGCTCGGCGCCGAGGTCCGCATCGGTGGCGTCCCCTTCCGCGTCATCGGCGTGCTCGAGCGCTACGGCACCGACATGCACGGCATGGACCGCGACGACGAGATCGTGGTGCCGATCTCGACGCTGATGCGCCGGCTCGGCAACGTCGACACCATCGCCGCCGCCAAGCTGCTGGTGCGCCACCCCGAGCGCTCGGCGGAAACTGCGGCAGCCATTCGGCGGGTCTTGCGGCAACGGCACGCGCTCGCCAAGGCGCAACCGAGCGACTTCCGGATCATGACCGCCGTGGAGGTGCAACGCAATGTCGCCACCATCAGGCGCATCCTGCTGCTCTACGTGCCGCTGGGAGCGGCGGTCGTCCTCCTCGTCGCTGCCATCGTTTCCGCCGCGCTCATGCTGGCCTCGGTCAACGAGCGCGTCGCCGAGATCGGGCTGCGCCGCGCCGTCGGCGCCCGCCCCGACGACATCCGCTTGCAGTTCCTCGTCGAGACGGCGGTGACGACGCTCGGCGGCGGCCTGGCCGGCCTGTTGCTCGCCTACGTGGGGACGCGTTGGATCGCCGGGCGCCTGCAGCTCGGTGAGGTCTTCTCCTGGAGTGCCGTGCTGCTCGGCATCGCGGCTTCGACGCTGACCGGGCTTCTCGCCGGGGTGGCGCCGGCGCGGCGCGCCGCCCGCCTGCAGCCGGTCGACGCCCTGCGATGAGGCGGCGCCCGGGATGAGACTGCGGCGGAGCGTCAGGTTGTCCCTGCGGGCGCTGGCCGCGCACCGCCTGCGGGCGATCCTCGCCGTCGCCGGTGTCGGTGCCGGCGTGGGCGCGGTGGTGCTCACTGCCGCTCTCGGCAAGGGGGCGACCGCGGGCATCCGCCGCAACATCGAGAGCATGGGCACCAACCTCCTCGTCGTCCGGCCGGCGCAAGTGGCGAGGCTGGTGGCGCGCAAACAGGTCGCCGGCTTCGCCACCACCCTGCGCCACGATGACGCGGTGGCCATCGCCGAGCTGCCGATCGTCGCCGCGGCTACCCCCAGCGCCGAAGGACCGGCGCGCGCGCGGGCGGAGGCCGCGACTATGATGACCAAGGTCGTGGGCACCACGTCCGCCTTCCCCACCGTGCGCAACTTTCGGCTGCGCTCAGGCCGTTTCTTCGACGACGAAGACGAGCGGGTCGCCCGTCGCGTGGTGGTGCTTGGCTGGCGGGTGGCGGCGACGCTCTTCCCGGAGGAAGCCGGTGACGTGCCGGCGGGACGGACGCTGCGCATTCGCGGTGTCCCCTTCGACGTCATCGGCATCCTGGAGCCGAAGGGCGTGCTGGCCGACGGCGACGAGGACAACCAGGTGCTCGTTCCGCTGCGCACGGCGCTGCGCCGGGTCTTCAACTCGCGCTCGCTCGGCGCCGTCTACGTGCAGGTCGCCGACGCGCGCGCGATCCCCGCCGCCGAGGGCGAGATCCGCGCCCTGCTGCGCGATCGCCACCGGCCTTCCCGCGACGGGCGGGGGGACGACTTCGAGGTGCAGAGCGCGGCGCGGTTCTACGCTCTGCAACAGAAGGCCGCCGACTCGCTGGGGGCCTTCGCCACCGGGCTCGCCGGGCTGGCGCTGATCGTCGGCGGCAGCGGAATCCTGGCGCTGATGTGGATGTCGGTCAACGAGCGAACGGGCGAGATCGGGCTGCGGATGGCGTTGGGCGCCCGGCGGCAGGACGTTCTCGCGCAGTTCCTGCTCGAGGCCACGCTGCTGGCCATCGCCGGCTGGTTGTTGGGGCTGGTCGCGGGCGCGCTCGGTGCCGCGGTGGTGGCGCTCGCCAGCGGCTGGGAGATCGGTGTGCCGGTCGCCGCGCTGCTCGCTTCGCTGGCCATGGCGCTGACCATCGGCCTCGGCTTCGGTGCCTTCCCCGCGCGCCGGGCGTCGCGGCTGCCGCCCATCCAGGCGCTCGGCGCCGCGTGACTGCCGGACAGCGATGACGGCCGCTGCCGCCGCGCGCACGCAGGTGCTCATCGTCGACGACGACGAGAAGCTCAACGCGCTGCTCAGCGAGTACCTGGCGCGGTTCGGCTACACCGTGCGCGCCGCCGTGCACCCCGAGGAGGGCCTGCGCGCGCTGGCGGCCGCCGCTCCCGACATCGTCATCCTCGACGTCATGCTCCCCGGCATGGATGGCTTCGAGCTCTGCCGCCGGATTCGCCAGACCAGCCGGGTGCCGATCGTCATGCTCACCGCCCGCGGCGACGTGATGGATCGCATCGTCGGCCTCGAGCTGGGAGCGGACGACTACCTGCCCAAGCCGTTCGAGCCGCGCGAGCTGATGGCGCGCATGCAGGCCGTGCTGCGCCGTGGCGCCGGCCTCGTCGGCGACGATCGCGTGCGTTGTGGGCCGCTGGAGGTGAGCTTCACAACCTGCGCCGTCCGTCTCGAGGGCCGACCGATCTGGCTGACCTCGGCCGAGTTCGAGCTGCTCGGCCTGCTGGTGCGGAACCGCGGGCGCGTGCTCAGCCGCGACCGCATCCTCGACGAGACGCGGGGCATCGACTGGGAGGCCTACGACCGATCGATCGACGTGCTGATCAGCCGCATCCGGCAGAAGCTGGGGGACGACCCTCGGCAGCCGCGGTTCATCCGCACCGTGCGCGGGGTGGGCTACAGCTTCATCGGCGGCAGCGATGTCTGAGCCCCGCCTGCCGGCGGGCTACCGCCACTCGGTGTTCGGCAAGCTGCTCACCATCATGCTGGTGATGGCCGGCACCCTGCTGGTGCTGGTCCTCGGCTTCTTCCTCTTCTACATCGGCCCGAACCTCGACTCCTTCATCGGTCGGGTCGCCGGCGAATCCGCGCGGCTCATCGCCGCCAGCGCCCCCGACCTCGAGACCGCCAGACGGCTGAGCCCTCGCCTCGATCTGGACATGCGGTACGAAGGGCCGGCGGGAGTGTGGTCGACCGCCGAGGACCTGCCGCCAATCGGCGAGGTCCGCCGGCAGGGCAAGCGCGCCTTCGGCCCCCACTACGACGTGGTCGCCGCGCCCGACGGCGGCGCCTACCTCTTCCACTGGACCTTCCGGCGGAAGCTCCGCGCCGCGCACCTGGAAGTGCTCGCCCTCCTCGTCGTCCTCATGGCGGCCGTCTTCCTCGCCGCTCATGGCCTCCTGCACCGCCTCCTACAGCCGCTGCGCGGCCTCGGGGAGGGTGTGGCGCGGCTGAGCGAGGGCGAGCTCGACGTCACCATCGCCAACCCCACGCGCGACGAGTTCGGGGCGCTGACCGCGGCCTTCAACCAGATGGTGGGGCGGGTGCGGGGCATGATCGGTGCCCGCGACCAGCTGCTGCTCGACGTCAGCCACGAGCTGCGGTCACCGCTGACCCGCCTCAAGGTGGCACTGGAGATGACTCCCGAGGGCAGGACGCGCTCCGGAATGGCCGCCGACCTCGCCGAGATGGAGGTGATGATCGGCGAGCTCCTGGAGCTCGAGCGGCTGCGCGAAGGGGGCATCCGGACGGCCCCCACCGACGTCGTCGCCCTGCTGGACGCGGTGGCGGCGAGCTACCGCGATCGGCCCCCCGGCGTGGCCGTCGCCGCGGCGCCGCCGGAGATCCTCCTCGACCTCGACGCCGACAAGATGCGCACGGTGGTGCGCAACCTGCTCGAAAACGCGGTCAAGTACTCGCTGCCTGACAGCCGGCCGGTCGAGGTGTCGGCGGCGTCCGCCGCCGAAGGCGTCGTCATCCGCGTCGCCGACGACGGGCCCGGCATCCCAGCGACAGACCTGGCGAGCGTCTTCGAGCCGTTCTTTCGAGTCGATCGCTCGCGCTCGAAGAAGACCGGCGGCTACGGCCTCGGCCTCAGCATCGCCAGACGGATCGTCGAGGCCCATCGCGGCACGCTCTCGGTGCACAACAACCCGGGAAGGGGAGCGACGTTCGTCATCACCTTGCCCGGCCCGCCGCCACCCGTATGTCCTTGACGACCACGCGCCACCTCCTCGTCGTGCTGTTGTGCGCACAGCGGGTGCCGGCGGGCCTGGCGCCGTTCTAGGGCCCGCGCCATCCCGTCGGCTGGGGCGCCTTCCTCAGCGTTCGACCGGCGACGATGCCGGCCATGGGCCACTGAGAAGGCGCCCGCGCTAGCGGCGGGAGATCAGGTGAATGATGGCTACGAAGAGGGCGGCGCCGATGATCGACCAGAGCACCGGGAAGGGATGCCCGCTCACGTTGACCATGAACGGCTCGCCGAGGCCGATCTGGGCGGCCAGCCAGGGGCCGATCAGGGCGCCGATGAAGCCGACGACGATGGTGACCAGCAGCCCTCCGCGAACACTGCCGGCAATGGCCTGGCCGATGGCGCCACAGATGGCGGCGATGAGAAGCAGCAGGAGCAGAGTGACGATCGACATGGTTTCTCCCTCCGGTAGCAGATCTGAGTCGTTGGACGTGCACGCACGGTTCGTGCCTGCGGCAGCCGGGGGCCCGGCCGCCCCGACCGCGAGAGCGCCAGGCCCGGGCGATCAGTCCGCGGCCGCCGGATCGGCGGCACCGGCGCCCAGCCACTGCTGCAAGTGCCGCCGCTGCGCGCGCGTCGGCTTCTTCACCACCTCCAGCTGCCACTTGTGGGGCTCCGCCGCCAGGGTGATCGTCACCGTCCGCATGAGGTTGCGGCGGGCGATGAGCAGGGCGGCGCGATCGCCCACCCGGTACTGCTCCAGCCGCCCCGGCCACTGGCCGGCGAGCAGGCGTACGTCGTCGACGGCGACGATCTCGTCGCCGGCGGTCAGGCCCGCCTCGTCGGCCGGCGAGCCGCGCAGCACGCGGGTGGCGGCGACGCGCCCGTCGGCATCGTCGACGGTCAGCCCCGTCCACGCCTTCGCCGGCTCGTCGGCGGTCGGCGGCTTCGGTTTCTCGCGCTCGAGACCGAGCCAGCCGAGCGCCTCGCCGTAGTCGAGCTCCGCGGTGGTGGTGGTGACCCGCTGCAACCACGTGCCGAGCTCTGCGCCGCCGACCTCCCGCACGACGCCGAGGAAGTCCTCGGGGGTGTAGCCACGGGCGCCGGAGAAGCGGCTGTAGGCGGTGCGCATGACGTCGTCGAGCGAGCGGGCGCCGCCGCTCTCGCGGCGGATCCCGGCGTCGAGCAGGAAGCCGACGACGCTGCCCTTCACGTAGTAGCTGATGGCGGAGTTGGGAGTGTTCTCGTCGGGGCGGTAGAGCTTGATCCAGGCATCGTAGGAGGCGTCCGCCAGCGGCGTGACGAGGCGCCCGGGCGTCGTCTGCAGGCCGTCGATGGCCTTCGACAGCTCGCTCAGGTACTCCTTGCGCGAGATCAGGCCGGCGCGCACGAGCTGCAGGTCGCCGTAGTAGTCGGTGAACCCCTCCGCCACCCACAGGCTCGGCGTGTAGCGCTCGTTCTCGTAGTCGAAGGGCCCCAGCTCGAGCGGCCGCAGACGCTTGACGTTCCAGGTGTGGAAGTGCTCGTGGCTCACCAGCGACAGCCAGTCGACGTAGGCCTTGCGCGTGCGCATGGCGAAGCGCCGGGCGAGCAGCACGGCGGAGTTGCGATGCTCGGTGCCGCCGCCGGCGTCGACGATGCAGTTGAAGAACAGGTAGCGGTCGTAGGGCAGCGAGCCCCAGAGCTGGCGGTGCTGCTCGACGATGCGCTGGACGTCGGCGACGGCCTTCTTGGCATCCCACTGCTGCTCGCCACCGACGTCGACGAGCAGGTGGGGCGTGCCGGCGACGGCGAACTCGTGAACGCTGGGGTTGCCGGCGACGATCGGCGAATCGACGAGCTGGTCGTAGTCGTCGGCGTGGAAGTGGCCGGCGCCCGGCGACGGCATGCCGCTGAGGACGCGCGACCAGCCGGCCGGCAGCTCGACCGCGACGTCGATGGGCGCGGCGAGCTGGTCGACCGGCACCAGGAAGGTGGCGGCGGGCGCCAGGAGGGCGAAGTCGGCGTCGATGAAGGTCGTCTGCGTGCGCAGCTCGTGGCCGTAGACGCGGTAGCGGAGCGTCACCCGCTCGGCTCCCTGGGTGGCGAGCTGCCAGCGGTTCTTGCGCGTCTTGGCAACAGTCAGCGCGACGCCGTCGGGCGTCGCCGCCTGCACCTGCTCGACGTGGCGCGCGTATTCGCGCACCAGGTACGAGCCCGGCGTCCACACCGGCACCATTACCGTCAGGTCGGCGGCGCCACCCGTCGGGTACGAGGCCTCGACCTCGACGTAGCCGTTGGCGGCCTGCGGGAAGCGCAGCGTGTAGCGGATCTCGGCGGCGCTGGCAGCGCCGACGGCGCCGGCGAGGAGGAGCCAGCAGCACCAGCCGAAGAGCGCCGCCGCGCGCGTGACGCCGCGGGCCCGGGACGGTGCCGCCGCGGCAGCGATCGAAGCGAGGGAAGGCGCGGGTGCTATCAAGCCGGGCAGGGAACTACGAAGCCGACCGCGGGTGACGCGCCTGGCGCGTCCGGGGCGGGATAGAGCTTGGTGAAACTGAACGCCTGCGCGCTTTCGCCATGCGTGCGCAGACAATCGAGCCGTGACTTGGCTTCCTCGATCGATGGAATGTGCCCGGCGGCAACCCACCACAGCGCGTAGTACATGCCCTCGAATCTGTCGAACCAGCTCTTGCGCTGGCGCATCACCTCCACGTGCATGCTGCGATAGACGAACTCGCGCAACTGCTCCGGTGTTTCCCAGACCGAAAGATTGAACAGGATGCGATCGTCGTCGTAAGGCCGCAGCGAAGTGGCATCGCCTTCCTCGGTTTGCAGCCGCCAGACGAATCCGGGGCTGCCGTCCGCCAACGCGTTGATGTCTTCCAGGCGGGCGACGAAGCCCGCCATGATGGGGTCTTCCATGGAGCCTTTGGCGCGGGCGATGTTGACTTGGGCGAGGTGGAATTTGGATTTCATCCCATGGCTCCGTTTTGTTTCTCTGCGGCTCACACCGCACGTCCGTCGTCACCGAGATTGTAGAGCGACCAAGCGCGCGGCGGGCGCCGGCATTGCGCCGCCGCCGGCGACCGCTACAATCGGCGGCGCCGGCCGGTGCCATGCCCACACCCCCTGACGAGCCCCAGGACTTCGCTTCGTTGTTCGCCGCCTATGAGCGCGAGCAGAAGGCCGCCGCTGGCGAGCAGAAACCCGGGTCGCGCGGCGGCCCGCAGGCCGGCGACAAGGTCAGCGGCCGCATCGTCAGCTTCGGCGAGGCGAGCGCGTTCGTCGACCTCGGCGGCAAGTCCGAGGGGGTGATCCCGCTCGCCGAGCTGCTCGACGCGGAGGGCGCACCCACGGTCGCCGTCGGCGACAGCATCGAGGCGCTGGTGGTGGGCAACGGCGACGAGGGCATCGTGCTGCGCGTGCGCGGCGCCGGCCGTGGCCCGGTGGCACCGGCCGAGCTCGCCCAGGCGCACGCCCATGGGATGCCCGTGGAAGGAACGGTCACGGCGGTGATCAAGGGCGGCGTCGAGGTGACGGTCGGCGGCGTGCGCGCCTTCTGCCCCATCTCGCAGCTCGACGACCGCTTCGTCGCCGATGCCGCCACCTACGTCGGCCAGCGCCTCACCTTCCGCATCACACGGCTCGAGGAGGGGCGCGGTCGCGGCGTCAACCTGGTGCTCTCCCGCCGCGCCCTGCTCGAGGAGGAGAAGGCCGCCCGCGCCGCCGAGGCGCGCGCCCTGCTGGCCCCCGGCAAAGTGGTGCGCGGCACCGTCACCTCGCTCGCCCCCTACGGCGCCTTCGTCGACCTCGGCGGCATCGAGGGGCTGCTGCACGTCTCGCAGCTCGGCCACGCGCGCGTCGAGCACCCGCAGGACGTGCTCGCCATCGGCCAGGAGGTCGAGGTGCAGGTGCTCGACATCAAGACCGACGCCAAGGGCGAGGAGCGCATCTCGCTGTCGCGCCGCGCCCTGCTCGCCGACCCCTGGCTCGAGGAGGCGGCGCGGTTGCAGCCCGGCACGCGCCGTAGCGGCCGCGTCGTGCGCCTCGAGACCTTCGGCGCCTTTGTCACGCTGTCGCCGGGCGTCGACGGCCTGCTGCACGTCTCCGAGCTGGGCGGCGGCAAGCCCATCCGCCACCCGCGCGAGGCGGTCAAGGTGGGCGACACGCTGGAGGTGGCGGTCAAGTCGATCGAGCCCGAGCGGCGGCGCATCGCGCTGACCCTCGCGGCCGCAGCCGACGCCGACGCAGGGGTGGCCGAGGCGCCGCCGGAGGCGCCAGGCTTCGGCGCGCTGGGCGACTTCTTCGCTCGCGCGAAGAAGAGGGAGTGAGCTGCGGCGTGGCGCTGAAGCCGCGGCGCCGACCTAGCTTTCCAAAAAGCCCGGTCATCGCGAGCGCAGCGAAGCGATCTCGGCGCCGCGGCGTCGAGATTGCTTCGTCGCTGCGCTCCTCGCAATGACACGGACGAAAGGGTCGTGACCTTTTGCGGAAGTGACTGGGCTACGGCACGACCACCACGCGGCCGCTGACCGCGCCGCCTTCCACCGCCTCATGCGCCCCGGCGACGTCGTCGAGCGGGAAGCGGCGCGCCACCTGCGGCCCCGGCCAGCCGGCGGCGAGAGCGGCGGTGACCTCGCGCGCCGCCGCCACCTTGGCGGCAGGCGGGAAGTCGTCGCTGCCGAGGAAGTACAGCGTCGCGTTCTGGAAGACCAGCGGCCAGAACGGGATCTTCGGCTGCGGGTCGTCAGTGGCGTAGGCGGCGATGCTGCCGCCCTGGGCGAGCAGCGCGGCGTTGATCGCCGCATTGGCACCCAGCGCCGCTTCGACGACGTGGTCGACTCCCGACGGTGCGAGCCCCCGTACCGCTTCGAGCAATCCCTCGCCGGCGCGCACCACCTCGTGGGCGCCCGCCGCGGCAGCCCGCGACACATCCTCCTCCGACCGCACGCTGGCGATGACGCGGGCGCCGGCGTGGCGGGCGAGGGCAACGGCGCAGGCCCCCACCGCGCCAGCGCCACCGTGCACCAGCACCGTGCGCCCAGCCACCGGCCCGGCGACGTGCAGGGCGCGGTGAGCGGTGATGCCGGGGATACCGAGGCAGGCGCCGACCTCGAAGGAGATCGTGTCGGCGAGCGGTACCGCCTGCGCCAGCGGCACCACGACGAGCTCGGCGGCGGTGCCGAACGGGCGGTAGCTCTGCGCGCCATAGCACCAGACCCGCCGCCCCAGCCACTCCTCGCCGACGCCCTCGCCCAGCTCGTCGATGGTGCCGGCGCCGTCGCTGTGCGGGACGACGCGCGGGTAGGGCATGCCGTAGCCGTAGGTGTTGCGCCGCTTCTTGACGTCACCCGGGTTCACCCCCGAGACGGCGACCCGCAGGCGCACCTCGCCAGGGCCCGGCAGCGGGTCCGCCATGGTGCCGACGACGAGCACTTCGCGGGCCGCTCCCTGCCGTTCGTACCAGGCCGCCTTCATGCGCCCTCCCTCATGCCACGGAGCCTAATGCATGCTAGTGTTTAGGGGCTGATGTCCAATCTCGTCCCGCGCGAGCTGCCGAGGAGGGACGGGGAGATCCGCGGCAGCGCTCTGCCGGCCATTCGCGCCGCGCTTGGCGGCCCCCAGCCCGAGCCCCACGAGAGCGTCTCGCTCCGCCACTACCTCGAGCTGCTCTTTCGCCGCAAGTGGCTGCTGCTCGCCGTGGCCGGTGGCTTCAGCGCCATCATCGCTCTCAACGTCGCCACCACCACCCCCCTCTACCGGGCGACGGCGGTGCTCGAGTTCGACCCGGCGACCAAGCTCGTCCCCTACGAAGACATCGCCCAGCCCGTCGACGCCGACTACCTGCCGACGCAGGTGCGCAAGATCACCAGCCGCGCCCTCGCCCTGCAGGTCTACGACCAGCTGCAC
>DASYUP010000422.1:0-14430 GCA_036001185.1 Thermoanaerobaculia bacterium | reverse complement strand
GGGGGCGCCCCCACCCCTACCGCGCCCTTCGTGGATAGGGTCTCATACTGAGCGGCGACTGTCAGGGCACCTGCAGCTTGCGCATGACGAGGCCGCCGGCGCGCTCCCAGACGACGACGAGGGCGCCATCGGCGCCGAGGGCGGCGGCCGGGTGCTCTGGCGCGCCGGACGCAATGTTGTTGATCGGGAAGCGATCCAGCCGACGCAGTCCCTCGCGGCCGTAGAGCTCGGCGAAGAGGTCGAACGGGTCGCCCTGCGCAAGGTGCCGCACGCGCTCCCAGACGAAGACGAAGCGGCCGCGGGGATCGCCCGCCACCGCCACCACCCGCTCGCAGTCGCCGCCGCCGCAGAACGGCAGCTCGGCGACGTTGGTGCGCGGGCCGACCCGCTGACCGTCGAGCGGCGAGAACCGCTGGATCGAGTAGCGGCGGCCGACGAAGATGCCGAGCGGCCCGAGATCGCTGCCCGGCAGCGCCAGCACCATGGGACCATCGACGCAGGGGTTGTTGTTGGCCAGGCGGTCGACGTCGCCGAGCGGCCGCAGGTCCCACGAGAAGGTGGCCACGGCGCTCACCGGGTCGATGGGCATCTGCGGGCACGGTGACACCTCGGTCCAGCCGAGAGCGACGCTGGCCGGCCCGGCGCTCACCGCGCCGACCAGATTGGCGGTGACGCCGGCGCCGTTCATCGGCACCGGCCGCCCGAGCGGCAGCCCGTCGGCGCGGAAGGTGGCGAGGCGCACGGTCAGCCCGACGTCGGCCGGCGAGTGCTCCCAGCCCACGGCGAAGCGGCCGTCCGGCGCCATGGCCACCCGCGGGTGAGCGGAGCTCGCTCCCGGCGGGTTGAGCGTCAGGTCGCCGCAGCAGGCGCCTCGCGGTGAGCCGTTGGCGCGGAACAGCCGCCCGCGGATCGCACTGTCCGCCCCAGGAGCCGAGGCCTCCTGCCAGGCGACGAGGAAGCCGCCGCGGGCGTCCATCGCCACCGCGGGCTCGCGCAGATCGCCCGCCGCCAGCGTGTTGACCCGGAAGTCGGCGCCGCGGAACGCGTTGCCCTCGAAGCGCCGCGCGTGGATGGCAGTGGCTTGCCCGCTGGCGCCGCTGACCCAGGTGACGACGCCGCGCTTCCTGCCGTCGAGGGCGACGCTGGGAGCGTGGCCGCGGCTGGTCACCGCGAGCTCCGGCTCGGCGACCACCCGCGCCACCGGCGGCGTGGCAGCAAGGGCGAGCAGTGAGGCGAGCAGCAGCGGCGCGGCGAGCCGGGCGGTCGCTGCGCGGGCGGCTGCGGAACCCGGGCGACGGAACGGGTACGAGGCGGGCGAGCGGGGGGTCATGGGGTCCTCCATTGCCGGTGACCGGCGGCAGTTCGCGGAGCGCGAGGGGCGCCCCTGGCAGGGACGCGCGCTCGCCGGGCGGCAGCGATCACGTGTGCTACACTTTCGAACCGACAAAATTCGTCACGTTTGGAGGGCCCCGGAAAGCCTGCGCGGGGACCCGGGGAGTGCGCCGGAAGGAGCTCTATGCCGCCGACCCTCAATGAGTTGCTGAAGTCGATGGTGGAGCAGGGAGCCTCCGATCTCCACCTCACCACCAACTCACCGCCGCAGATCCGCCTCGACGGCAAGCTCAAGCCCCTCAACTACCCGCCACTGACCCCCAGCGAGACCAAGCAAATCGCCTACTCGATCCTCACCGACAACCAGAAGCACCGCCTCGAGGAGAACCTCGAGATCGACTTCTCGTTCGGTATCAAGGGTCTCGCCCGCTTCCGCGCCAACGTCTTCCACCAGCGCGGCGCCATCGCCGCCGCCTTCCGCCAGATCCCCTACGAGATCCGCACCTTCAAGGAGCTCGGCCTGCCGGCCATCGTCGAGAAGATCTGCGAGAAGCCGCGCGGCCTGGTGCTGGTCACCGGCCCCACCGGCTCCGGCAAGTCGACGACGCTGGCGGCGATGCTCGACAAGATCAACCGCGAGCGCGCCGAGCACATGATCACCATCGAGGACCCGGTCGAGTACCTGCACTCGCACAAGAAGTGCATCGTCAACCAGCGCGAGCTGCACGCCGACACCCACAGCTTCTCCAACGCCCTGCGCTCTGCCCTGCGCGAAGACCCCGACGTGGTGCTGATCGGCGAGATGCGCGACTTCGAGACCGTCGAGTCGGCGCTGCGCATCGCCGAGACCGGCCACTTGACCTTCGCCACCCTGCACACCAACTCGGCGGCGCAGACCATCAACCGCATCGTCGACATCTTCCCCGCCCACCAGCAGTCGCAGGTGCGGGTGCAGCTCTCCTTCGTGCTCGAAGGGATCCTGTGCCAGAGCCTACTGCCCAAGGCGACCGGCAAGGGGCGCTGCATGGCGATGGAGATCCTCATCCCCAACTCGGCGATCCGCAACCTCATCCGTGAAGACAAGATCCATCAGATCTACGGCATGATGCAGACCGGCCAGGCCAAACACGGGATGCAGACGCTGAACCAGTCGCTGGCTTCGCTCTACTTCCGCCGCCTGATCAGCCTGCAGGTCGCCATGTCGCGCTCGTCGCACCCCGACGAGCTGCAAGAGATCATCGCCCGCGGGCCCACCGCCCTCGGTGTCGCCGGCGGTGGCGCCGCCACGACGGCCGCTGCGCCCGAGCGCTGACCATGCATTCCATCTTCATCGCCCCGTCTCACCCAATCCCTGCGTTTCGCCGGGCCTAAGGAGTCTCCGAGATGCCGAACTTCGTGTGGAAGGGGAAGAGCCGGACTGGCATCGTCCAGGAGGGTGTGCTGCTCGCCGACACCCGGGCTGCCGCCGAGGCGGTGCTGCGCCGGCAGAACATCCAGATCACCAGCATCAAGGAGAAGGGGCGACAGGTGGCCATCCTCCCCCGCCTGCCCCAGGGCGTCTCCCAGAAGCGGGTGGCGCTGTTCACCCGCCAGTTCTCGGTGATGCTCGATGCCGGTCTGCCGCTGGTGCAGTGCCTGGAGATCCTCGGCGACCAGGAAGAGCATCGCACCTTCCGCGAGATCATCCAGAAGGTGCGCTCCGACGTCGAGCAGGGCTCCTCGCTGGCCGATGCCATGCGCAAGCACCCCAAGGCGTTCGACGCGCTGTTCGTCAACATGATCGCCGCCGGCGAGGCCGGCGGTATCCTCGACATCATCCTGCAGCGCCTGTCGACCTACATCGAGAAGACGGTCAAGCTGAAGTCGCAGGTCAAGTCGGCGCTCATCTACCCGGCGGCCGTCATCTTCATCGCCGTCGGCGTGGTGTGGGTCATCCTGTGGAAGGTGATCCCGGTGTTCGCCCAGCTGTTTGCCGGCCTCGGCGGCGAGCTGCCGATGCCCACCCGCATCGTCATCGCGCTCTCCGACTTCTTCGCCCGCTACACGCTGTTCGTCATCCCGGTGCTGATCGGCGGCGGCATCGCCTTCCAGCGCGCCTACAAGTCGCAGCCGCGCTTCACCAGGATCGTCGACGCCTCGCTGCTGAAGATCCCCATCATCGGCATGCTGCTGCGCAAGATCGCCATCGCCCGCTTCTGCCGCACCCTGTCGACCTTGACGTCGTCGGGCGTACCCATCCTCGACGGCCTGGAGATCACCGCCAAGACCTCCGGCAACACCATCGTCGAGGACGCCATCATGGCGGTGCGCAAGGCGGTCGAGGAGGGCAAGACCCTGGCCGACCCGCTGGGCCAGACCAAGGTCTTCCCCATGATGGTGGTGCAGATGATCAGCGTCGGTGAGCAGACCGGCGCCCTCGATCAGATGCTGTCGAAGATCGCCGACTTCTACGAGGACGAAGTCGACACCGCCGTGGCTGGCATGATGAAGCTGATCGAACCGCTGCTGATCACCGTGCTCGGTGGCATCATCGGTTTCATCGTCGCCGCCATGTACCTGCCGATGTACTCGATCCTGCAGAAGATCGGGTAGGTCGGGAGCGGGAGCCAGCGTCACATGGGTCTCGCGCGGGGGGTGCCACTGCCCTCCGCCTCGCTCGACGAGCGGCCGGGCCTCGCCGGGGGCGGAGATTCGGGGCGGGTGCCGCTGGCGCGCTCGCCCGGCATCGCCCAGCTGCGCCCCCGCGAGCTGGCCCTGCTGCGCCGCCAGCTCAAGTGGCTGATCGCCATCCGGCTGGTGGTGGTGACCAGCGTCTTCCTGCTCTACTTCCTGCTCGCCCTGCTGCCGCGCGAGCCGGCGCTGTTCATCGCCCCGCGCTTCGTCTTCCTGCTGCTCGGCCTCGCCTACGGCTTCTCGCTCCCCTACCTCGGCCTCCTCGCCCTCGAGGTGCATCCCGAGATACAGGCCTACGCCCAGTTCCTCGGCGACCTGCTGCTGATCACCGCCCTCGTCTACTGGTTCGGCGGCAGCGCCAGCCCGTTCTCGATGCTCTATCTGATCGTCATCAGCGTGGCGGCGGCGCTGCTGCGCCGGCGCGCCGGCATGCTGGTCGCCAACATCGCCTACCTGCTGTACGCCAGCACGCTGCTGGGGCTCCACTACGGCTGGTTCCCGGCCGCCGTCGACATCGAGCAGATCTCGGTCTTCCGGCTGCTCTACAACCTCGCCATCCACCTGCTCGGCTTCTACGGCGTCGCCTTCTTCACCTCCTACCTGGCACGCAACGCCACCCTCGCCGAGCGCGAGCTCGAAGAGAAGCGCGAGAACCTCGCCGACCTGCGGGTCGTCTACCACGACGTCGTGCAGTCGATCTCCTCGGGCCTGGTGACCACCGACCGCGAGGGCATCGTCACCAGCGTCAACCGCGTCGGCGAGCAGCTGCTGCAGCGCGAGGCGGCGGCGCTGGTCGGCCGGCACATCGCCGAGGCGCAACTGTTCCCGGCGGCGAGCTGGGAGCAGCTGGTAACGCAGAGCCGCCGCGGCGACCGCGTGCGCTCCGAGCACGAGACCGGCGGGCCGGAGGGCAAGACCTGGTTCGGCTACAACGTCACGCCGCTCACCGACGCCCACGGCAGCCTCAACGGCTACATCGTCGTCTTCCAGGACCTTACCGAGTGGCGGACGCTGCAGGCCGAGCTGCGGATGAAAGACCGCATGGCGGCAGTGGGCGAGCTGGCCGCCGGCATCGCCCACGAGATCGGCAACCCGCTGGCCGCCATCTCCGGCTCGGTGCAGATGCTCTCCCCCGCCGCCGAGGCCGATCCGCAGCGCAGCAAGCTGCTGCAGATCGTCCTGCGCGAGAGCCAGCGCCTCGATCGCACCATCAAGAGCTTCCTGCAGTTCGCTCGCCCCAAGGAGCGGGCCTGCGTCTGGTTCGACATCGCCCGGCTGGTTGCCGAGCACGTCGAGCTGCTGTCGAACAGCTCGGAGCTGTCGCCGGCCCACCGGCTCGAGGTGTCGCTCGAGCCGCCCAGCGCGCCGGTGCTCGCTGATCCCGACCAGGTGAGCCAGATCTTCTGGAACCTGGCGCGCAACGCCTTGAAGGCGATGCCGGCCGGCGGCACGCTGGCGATCTCCGGCCGCCTGCAGGGGGAGCTCTACGTGCTGCGGGTGCGCGACTCCGGCCGCGGCATGGGGGCCGAGGAGCGGGCCAAGCTCTTCCAGCCCTTCAAGTCCTTCTTCGACCAGGGCACCGGCCTCGGTATGGCGATCGTCTATCGCATCGTGCAGGAGCACGGGGGCCGGCTGCTCGTCGAGACCGCACCCGGCGCTGGTACCGCCATCACCGCCGAGCTGCCGGTGGGAGGGCCGACCCACGTCGGCTCGCCGCCGGCGCTCCAGGCGGCGCAGGTGGAATCATGACCCCGCAGCTGCTCATCGTCGACGACGAGTCGAGCCTGCTCGAGTTCCTCGGCCTGCTCTTCCAGCAGGAGGGGTACCGGGTGGTGACCGCCTCCTCGGTGGCCGGCGCCCGCGAGCGCCTGGCCGCGGGCAACGGCTTCGACCTGGTGATGTGCGACATCCACATGCCCGACGGCAGCGGCCTCGACCTGCTGCGCGAGCTCAAGGAGCACCACCCGCAGGCGTCGGTGATCATGATGACCGCCTACACCTCCACCAAGTCGGCGATCGAGGCGATGCGGCTGGGCGCCTACGACTACGTCAGCAAGCCGTTCGACGTCGAGGAGCTCAAGGTGCTGGTGCAGAAGGCGCTCGAGAAGACGCGCCTGGTGGAGGAGAACGT
The DNA here is from genome assembly GCA_036001185.1 of Thermoanaerobaculia bacterium. Classification (GTDB taxonomy): domain Bacteria; phylum Acidobacteriota; class Thermoanaerobaculia; order Multivoradales; family JAIOJS01; genus DASYQD01. The sequence continues at coordinate 8,294 of DASYUP010000422.1, read as the reverse complement.
CTGGCTGCGCCGCGAGCTGGAGCAGAAGTACACCTTCGCCAACATCATCGGCAAGAGCCGGCCGATGCAGGAGGTCTTCTCGCTCGTCGAGCGCGTCGCGCGCACCAGCTCGACGGTGCTCATCCACGGTGAGAGCGGCACCGGCAAGGAGCTCATCGCCCGCGCCATCCACTTCGCCAGCCCGCGCGCCAAGTCCAGATTCCTATCGATCAACTGCGGCGCCATGCCCGAGAACCTGCTGGAGAGCGAGCTCTTCGGCCACGAGCGCGGCGCCTTCACCGGCGCGCTGAAGGAGAAGAAGGGACTCTTCCAGGAAGCCCACCGCGGCACCCTCTTCCTCGACGAGATCGGCGAGATGACGCCGCCCATGCAGGTCAAGCTGCTGCGCGTGCTGCAGCACAAGACGGTGCGCAAGGTGGGCGGCAACGTCGAAGAGGCGGTCGACGTGCGCATCATCGCCGCCACCAACCGCGACCTCGTCGAGCTGATCGCCGGCGGCACCTTCCGCGAGGACCTCTACTACCGCATCCACGTCATCCCCATCCGCCTGCCGCCGCTGCGCGAGCGGCGCGAGGACATCCCGCTGCTGGTGGACTTCTTCGTCCGCAAGTACAGCGAGGAGCTGGGCACGCCGCCCAAGCGCATCAGCCTGGCGGCGCTCGCCCTGCTGGAGACCTATCGCTGGCCGGGCAACGTGCGCGAGCTCGAGAACCTGGTGGAGCGCACGCTGGCACTCTCCGCCAGCGAGGGCATCGAGCCCTTCGACCTGCCCACCTACCTGCGCGATCCCCACCACCCGGCGCTGCACGAGGCGCGGCTGCCGCCCGACGGGCTCGACCTCGAGGGGCACCTCGAGGCGCTGCGCGCCGAGCTGATGCGCCAGGCGCTCGACCGTTGCGGCGGCGTGCAGACGCGTGCCGCCGAGCTGCTGCGCATGACCTTCCGCTCCTTCCGCTACTACGCCAAGAAGGCGGGCATCGTCGGCGCGCTGGAGGAGGAGATCGAGGCCTGAGCCCAGAGCGCGCACGACCGTGCGCGCGGCGGGCTCAGCCCCGAGGAGCGCAGCGACGAGGGGCCTCCCCAGAGCGCCCACGACCGTGCGTGCGACGGGCTCACCCCCGAGGAGCGCAGCGACGAGGGGCCTCCCCAGAGCGCCCACGACCGTGCCCGCGGCGGGCTCGGCGTCGAGGAGCGTAGCGACGAGGGGCCTCGACGGCCGGTTCTTTCGCCGGCTCTGAGCGGCGGGCCACCCTCAGCCGCTGAACCTCACCCTCACCACCCGCCCCTCGTTGTGGGCGACGTAGTAAAGGCTGCCGTCGGAACCGACCGCCAGGTCGACGGGCCCGCCGATGCCGTCGACGAAACCGGTCACCGCGTTGCCGGCGCCGGGATCGAGGCGGTGGATCCAGCCGCCGCAGAGGTCGGCGAAGAAGTAGCTGCCGCGGTACGACGCCGGGAACTGCTGCTGCGCCGGCTCGTAGAAGGTGCCGCCGGTGATGGCGCAGCCGATGTCGTGGCGGTAGGCGAAAAGCGGCGTGACGAAGGCGGGGTTGCCGGTGGGCCCCTCGGTCGCCGGCCAGCCGTAGTGGGCGCCGGCGGCCCCCTCGTCGATCTCCTCCCAGGCGCTCTGCCCGACGTCGTTGATCAGCAGGCGGCCGGAAGGGGAGAAGGAAAACGTGTAGGGATTGCGCAGACCGAGCGCCCAGATGGCGCGTGCCGTCCCCTTGGTCTGACCAAGGAACGGGTTGTCGGGCGGGATGTGGCCGTCGGGAGCGATGCGCAGCAGCTTGCCGAGCGGGTTCGCCAGCGTCTGCGCGTTGGCGCCGTTGGCGTTCTCGCCGACGCCGATATAGAGCGCGCCCTCGGGGCCGAAGTGGATGCCGCCGCCGTTGTGGTTGGTGGGACCGAGCGGCGGCAGGTCCAGCAGCCGCACCTCGCTCTTGCCCTTGACGCGATCGCCGCGGGCCGTCAGGCGGCTCACCCGGTTGTGGATCTGCGGCCGGGTGGCGGTGTAGTAGACGTAGACGTAGGGGGTGTGGGGGAAGTCTGGGTGCAGCGCCACGCCGAGCAGGCCGCGCTCCCCCTGCGAGTTGACGGTGAAGGTGGCGAAGGGGCGGGGCAGCAGCTGGCCGTTCTTGATCACCCGCAGCCGCCCGCCCTGCTCGGCGACGAAGATGCGGCCGTCGGCGGCGAGGGCAATGGCGGTGGGATCCTGCAGGCCGGTGGCTACCGCCGTCTCGGCGAAGCCGGGAGGAAGCAGCGCTCCCTCGGCGGGACCGGCCACCAGGCCGGCGGTTCCCAGGACGAGGGTGAGGACGATCCGCCGGCAACGGCGCAACGAGCGGCACGGGCGCGGGGTCACGGTGTCATCGCTCATGGCGTCCATCGTAGCTGTCGCGCCGCGATCGGCGCCGTGATGGCCGTCACCGCCGGCTGCCGGCGCCGCCGGGGAACAGCCGCTCGGCCGGCACCGCCGCGCGAAGCGTGCCGGGCCCCGACCAGAGCAGCCGCACCACTGCCGCCCCGGAGACGTCCCGGTATTCGAGCACCAGCGGGTAGCGCTGCCCCGCCACCAGCGCGACGGTGCCGCGCGCCGTGTGCTCCCCGTGTGGACCCCAGTCATCGACCAGCTTGTGTCCGTCCACCCACAACCGCGCCCCGTCGTCGCTGCGCACGTGGAAGGTGAAGAGGCCGCTCGCCGGGGCCTCGACCGCGCCCACCCAGCGCACGCTGAACCCATCGGCTGGCACGCCCGTCGCCGGCGCTCCCTGCCGCCAGGCGAAGTTGACCACCGGGTCGAGACGCACCACCCGCGGGGTGTCGAAAGTGGTGCTCGCGAAGTAGGTGCCGAGCAGCCCGTGGGCGGCGCCGACGGCGCGGAAGGAGGCGGTGTAGGTGGCGTCGCTCGCCGGCGTCGCCAGCGCGTGGTCGCGGGCGCCGCCGTCGGACCACGAGACCAGCTCGTAGGTGCCGCCGCCGAGGGTCTGCGGCGACGGCGCGCCGACGGTGCGCACCACGCCGGTGACCCCCTGCTCGATCAGCGGCGCGGTGTGCGGCGTGCCGTCGAGCGTCACCTGGAGGCCGGGCGGGTCGCTGGCGAGGGTGAAGTGGGCCGTGCGTGGCAGCACGTCGACCAACGCGCTCGCGGTGAGTCCACTGCTGTCCACGACGTCGAGATGGATGCGGAACCAAACGTCGGCGTCGGTCTCACCGACGGTGAAGGCCGCGAAGCTGCCGCCGGTGGCGCCGGCGGTGGGCGGCACGTAGGGATGGAGGTGGTCGTGGTGGTGGAAGTCGACGCGCCAGGTGTAGGCGGCGGGGGGCAACGGACCATCCTCGGCGTCGCTCGCCACGCCGGCGAAGACGATGGTGTCGCCGCCGGCGTAGGTGGCTCCCGCGCCCGGCGCGTTGATGGTCGCCGTGGGCGCGTGGCCTGCCACCACGGTGAGCACGGCGGCATCGCTGGTGGCGCTGCCGGCGGCGTTGCTGATCAAGACATCGAAGCGCGCGCCGTCGTCGGCCGCCGCGGCGGCGGCGAGCGTGTAGCTGGCGGCGTTGGCGCCGGCTACGGGGACGCCATCACGCCGCCACTGGTAGGCGAGCGGAGGCGTGCCGGTGGCCGCCACGGCGAAGGTGGCGGGGCTGCCGGCCGCCACCCGCAGCGACTGCGGCCCCGTGGTGACGTGTGGCGCGCCGCTGCCGGTGAAGGCGATCCGTCCCACCGCCCCGACCTCGTAGCGGAAGCCGTAGGCGAGGTACCAGAGCGCGCCGTCGGGAGCGACCCGCAGGTCGACCGGCCCATCGATGCCGCTGGCGAACGAGGTCACCGCGTTGCCCTGCCCCGGGTCGAGGCGGCGGATCCAGCCGCTGCAAAAGTCCGAGAAGAAGTAGCTGCCGTGCAGCTCGGCCGGGAAGGTGGCGGCGCCGCCGGCGGCGGGTGGGGCGTAGAAGGTGCCGCCGGTGATGGCGCAGCCGGTCTCGGGGGTGGCGCCGTGGCGGTAGGCGTAGAGCGGCGCGTGGAAGGTGGGATCGTCGGTCGGCCCTTCGGTCACCGGCCAGCCATAGTTGGCGCCGGCGACCACGTCGTCGATCTCCTCCCAGGTGCGGAAGCCGACGTCGTTGACGAACAACCGGCCGCTGCCGGGCTGGAAGGCGAAGGTGAAGGGGTTGCGGAAGCCCAGCGCCCAGATGGCGCGGGCGAGGCCGGTGGTGCGATCGAAGAAGGGATCGTCGGCGGGGATAGAGCCGTCCTCGCCGAAGCGCAGCACCTTGCCTAGCGGTACTGCCAGGCTCTGCGCGTTGGTGGGCACGGCGTTTTCGCCGACGCTGACGTAGAGCTTGCCGTCGGGGCCGAAGTGCAGCGCGCCGCCATTGTGGAACTCACGCGCCAGAGTCGGAAAATCGACCAGCGCCTTCTCGCTGCCGGGGAGCGCCCGATTGCCGCTCGCCGTGAGGCGGCTGAGGCGATTGTGGACCGCGGGCTTGAACGCCGTGTAGTAGACGTAGACATAGGGTGTGCGCGGAAAGTCCGGGTGCACGGTGACGCCGATCAACCCGCGCTCGCGTTGACTGTCCACCGGCAGCGTGACGAAGGGCTCGGCGAGCAGCTGGCCGTCGGCGATCACCCGTAACGTGCCCTTCTGCTCGCAGACGAAGACCCGGCCGTCGGCGGCGATCGCCATCGCCGTCGGCGAGCGCAGGCCGCGCACCACCTCGGTGACGGCGAAGCCGGGCGGCACGGCGATGCCCTGGGCGCGCCCCGCCGCCGGCAGGAGGGCGCCGAGGGAGAGACCCATGTAGAGCGCGACATGGAGGGCGCGGCAGGGACGGCGCGGCATGGGGCGCGATTCTACGCGGCGCACCGGCGCCGGCGGCCGTGGCCCTCTATCGTTCGTCGGTCAGACCGAGGGCGCGCTTGAGAGTGAACCAGGCGCGGCGCAGCTTCCAGAAGCGGCTCGCCTCCATGCCGGCGATGCGGGCGCGCAGCGCCGTCTTCTCGTGGCCGGCCCACGCCAGCGCGTCGTCCAGGCGCTCGACCTCGCAGCGCAGGTGGTGGATATCGCGGCGCAACTCTCGCTCGCGAAGCGACGCGGTCTGCACGAGCAGCGATCCGAGGCGGCCGACCCAGACCGGCCAGGCGACGCCCTGCGGATCGACGGCGCGCAGGAGCAGGGTCGTGCCCAGCACCCGGGCACCGGCGGGGAGCTCACCGGCGATCTGCCACGCCGCGTTGGCCCCCGCCGCACCGCGGGATGCCGTCAGGCCGTCGTGCCTCCCACTCACCGGCGCGACGCCCAGCAAGGTGCCATCGAGCAACGCCTCGACGCGGCTGACGCCGCCATGGCGGGCGTGGGCCCACCCAGCGAGCGCCAGCACGCCCCCGCGGGCGCGGCACTGTTCGACCATCACCTCCGGCTCGCCGCGCAGGTCGAGGCCGTGGAAAGTCGCCGCCGCCTCCGGCACCACCACCCAGAGGTCCTGGTAGTTGCACAGCACGCGCTCGAAGCGCAGCGCGGAGCAGGCCTGGCCGGTCGCCGCGAGAGCGGCGCGCACGAAGGGCTCGTCGACCCAGGTCGAGCCGTAGTCGGCGGCCGGCAGCTCGGCGATCTCGCTGTGCGGCTGGTAGCAGATCCCCGCCGCCGGGCGCTGCTCGGCCGGCAGCAGGGCGAGGTCGTGGGTGCTGAAGGCCAGCAGGCCGCCGGGCGCCACGCGGGCGAGCAGCGCCGCCAGCCAGGCACCGAAGCGCTCCGCAGGCAGGTGGGTGAACAGCGAGGTGACGAGGATGGCACCGTACGGCCCGTGCAGGACGAGCTCGCCCGGCTGCGCCGTGGAGGCCGCGCCCTGCACGCCGAAGGTGCGGCGCTGGAAGTCGACGGCGGCGGGCTGGATGTCGGCGACCGTCACCGCGCTCGCCGGCAGCTCGTCGAGCAGGAAGCGGGTGACGCGGCCGTAGCCGCTGGCGAAGTCGAGCACGGCGTCGGGGCGAGCGAGAGCGCCGAGATCGCCGAACCGCCAGCGCAGCACCTGCCGCAACGTGGCGGCGATGCTGGCGCCGCTGCGATAGTAGTCGCACAGCGCCTGCTCGGCGTCCCCCTCGTGGAGGTCGTGCAGGAAGCCGAGCATCTCGTCGCCGGGATCGACGACGAGCCGTCGCTCGCCCGCTGTAAGTCCCCACTGGGCGAGCAACGCGTCGACCGGCGAGGGGCCCTCCGCCACCACGCTGGCTGTCATCGGTGACGAGGATACCAGCCACCCCCGCGGCGGCATTCGACATACTGTGGCGGCCAACGGCGACCCGCCCGACCCCAATGCCAATGAACCCGATCGACCCCGCTGGCAGCCGCTTGCTCGCCGCCTTCCGCGCCGACGTCCTGCGCGGCGCTCCCCTGCCCTCCACCGCGATCCATCCCGACGACTACATGCTGCGCTTCTTCCTGGCGCACCATCACGGGCACTGGGAGGGGGCGCTGGTGGACTACTTCCGCTCCGGCTTCTCCGCCGCGCGCACCTTCGATCGCCTGCTGCGCTGGCGGTTCGGCTCGCGGGCCGGGCACCTGCGCCTGCTCGACTTCGCCTCCGGCTTCGGCCGCGTCACCCGCTTCCTGGTGCAACACCACCCGCCGCGGGAGCTGTGGGTGTCCGACATCTTCGCCCCCGCCGTCGACTTCCAGCGGCAGCAGCTCGGCGTCCACGGCTTCGTCTCCGCCACCGAGCCCGCCGGCGTGTGCTGCGACGAGACCTTCGACGCCATCCTCGTCTCGTCGCTGTTCAGCCATCTTCCCGAGGAGAGCTTCGTCCCCTGGCTGCGCCGCCTGCTGGCACTGCTGCGGCCCGCCGGCATGCTGCTCTTCAGCGTGCACGACCGCTCGCTGCGCGCGATCACTGGCGCCACAGGAGGCGAAGACGGCTTCGCCTTCACGCCGGTGTCGGAGATCCCCGAGCTGGGCGGGGACAGCTACGGCACGTCGTGGGTCGACGAGGCCTTCGTGTGCGCCGCCGTGCGCGCCGCCGGCGGCGGCGATTGCCGTCGACTGCCCCGGGCCCTCTGGTCGTTCCAGGACCTCTACCTCGTGGGCACCGACGAGCTGCCGGAGCCGCCGCTCTTCCACGAGCCCATCGCCTACCTCGAGGGCAGCTTCCGGCGGGGGGATCGGCGCTCGCTGGTGCTGCACGGCTGGGCCCATGACCCCAACGGAGCGGGCGTGCAGGCGATCGAGGCTCGCCTCGAGGGAGAGCTCGTCGCCACCGTCGAGCCCACCGACCCCCGCCCTGACGTCAAGCCGTTCCTGGGGGCGAGCACCGACGCCGCCGTCGGTTGGGAGGTTTCCGTCCCGGCAGCGGCCGGGCTGCTCGCCGGCGAGCTGATGGTGTCACTCACCGTCACCAGCCGCAGCGGCAACTCCTTCTTCCTCCACCTCGGCTCGGTCGAGGGGACCGAGCTCGGCCTCAAGCTGCGCAACGAGGCGGCGGCGCGCGCCAGCGCCGAGACCCGGGCCGACGAGGCGCGAGCGCACGAAGAGCTGCTCGCCGGCGAGGTCGCGCGCATGCGTGCCAGCCGCTTCTGGAAGCTGCGGGATGCCTGGTGGTCGCTCAAGGGCAAGGCGGGGCTCGCTCGCTAGTGGCGTCGATCCATCCGCCGACGAAGGCGCGGCTGCGCACCGTGGGGCTCGCCCTGCTGGTGCTGTGGACAGGGTTCGGCTTCGGCCGCGAGGTCCTGCGGGCGGCGATCGCCTGGCATGGCCGCGCGACCTATCGCACGGTGACCATCCTCTGGCGCTTCGACACCGTGCAGACCGAGCGCCTGCAGCGGTGCCTCGATGCCGCCACCGCGGTCATGCCGGCGGGAAGCACGGTCGCCCTCTTCGACCCCGAGGACGACTTCCTGCGCTGGCGCTGGACGGCCTACTTCCTGCCCGCCTACGACGTGGCCGCCTCCAAGGACATCGAGGTCGCGAAGGCACGTTACGTCGTCGCCAGCGGCCGCCAGCGGCCGCCAAGTGGCACCCGCGTGCTCGGCGGTCGCGGCTGCGGGGTGTACCAGCTGCGGTGAACGCCCGCGAGTTGCTCGCACCGCTGCTGGTTGCTGGCGTGCTGGGCCTCGCCGGGTGGGGTGTGGCCGCTCGGCTGGCGATCGGCCGCGGGTCGCGGGCGGTGGTCGCCTTCCTCGCCGGAGCGGTGCTGCTGCACGTGGTGCTCGCGACTGGCGATGCGCTCGGACTCGGATGGTCGGCGGCGGCGGCGCTCGCCGTGCTGGCCGGCGCGGCCCTGGCCGGCGCTGGCCTCACTCGGCGGCG
>DASYUP010000421.1:0-7379 GCA_036001185.1 Thermoanaerobaculia bacterium | reverse complement strand
GCCCCCGCAACCCGGATGCTAGAATCGCCCTCTATGCGTCGACCCTGGCGAATCGCGGCGGCGGTGATCTTCGTCTCCACGACCCTCGCTGGCGCGCTCTTCGGCGACCGTCTGCTGGCGCTCTCCGACAACGCCCGCGAGGGCCTGCGGCAGTACACCGAGCTGGTGGAGGCGGTGCACGACCACTACGGCACCAACGTCACCTACAAGGACGTCGTCTACTCCTCCATCCACGGCATGCTGCGCAAGCTCGACCCCCACACCAGCTTCCTGCCGCCGGAGGCCTACGCGCGCATGCGCGACCGCCAGCAGGCGAGCTTCTACGGGCTGGGCATCCTGGTCGGCATGCGCGACAACAAGCTCACCGTCATCTCACCGCTCGAGGGCACCCCGGCCTCGCGCATGGGCATCCGCGCCGGCGACATCATCACCACCATCAACGGTGAGCCCACCGACACCATGCCGCTCGACGACGCGGTGACGAAGCTCAAGGGGCCGAAGGACACCGAGGTCACCATCACCATCGCCCGCCGCGGCGTCAGCACGCCGCTCGAGCTGACCATCAAGCGCGCCGAGATCCCGCTCACGACCGTGCGCTACACGATGATGATCGCCCCCGGCACCGGCTACTTCCGGGTCACCGAGTTCTCCCGCTCGACCGGCAAGGAGGTGGCCGACGCCATCGCCAGCCTGCGCGCCCAGGGCATGCAGCGGCTGCTGCTCGACCTGCGCAACAACGGCGGCGGGCTGCTCGACCAGGCCATCGCGGTGGCCGACCAGTTCGTGCCCGAGGGGTCGCTGATCGTCGAGACCAAGGGGCGCATCCGCGACTCCTTCCACAAGTACAAGGCGGACGGCGACCACAAGCCGCTCGACCTGCCGCTGGTGGTGCTCGTCAACAGCGGCTCGGCCTCGGCGGCGGAGATCCTCTCCGGCGCCATCCAGGATCACGACGTCGGCGTCATCGCCGGCACGCCGACCTGGGGCAAGGGCCTGGTGCAGACCGTCTACACCCTGCCCTACGACGGCGCCCTGGCGCTCACCACCGCGCAGTACTACACGCCCTCGGGGCGCCTCATCCAGCGCGACTACACCTCGTTCTACGACTACTACGCGCACGGCGACGGGGTCAACGCCGAGGGCGAGGAAAGCTCCGAGGGTCCCATCGAAGTGCCGCGCGGCGACGAGCCGGTCTTCTACACCGATCTCGGCCGCAAGGTGTACGGCGGCGGCGGCATCAGCCCCGACGTGCTGGTCCACCCCCAGGAATCGCCCGAGCTGCTGCAGTTCCTCGAGGCGCGCAATGCCTTCTTCGAGTTCGGCGTCGAATACACCAATGCCCACAAGGTGAACGACCCCAAGTGGATTCCCGGCGCCGACGTGCTGCAGGACTTCGAGCGCTGGGTCAAGGCGCAGGGCATGGTCGAGGACGAGAAAGACATCGACAAGGGGCTGGCCGACGAGAAGACCCGCCACGCGGTGCTGTCGCGCCTGCGGGCGGAAATCTTCAACGCCACCCTGGGCAACGACGTGCGCTACCGGGTGCTCGCCGAGGACGACAACCAGATCCAGCAGGCCCTTGGCCTGTTCGGCAAGGCCAGCGACCTGCTGGCGCTGCGCAAGGGTGAGAAGGGCGAGACCCACGTGGCGGCGGGCAGCAACCGCCACTGAGCGCGCCAATCACACGTTTCGACACCACCTGAGGGGTGGTTCGATCGCTGGCCCACCCTCGCCCGAGGGTGGGCCTTTTTTCTTTCTCGCGCGGGCGCGCAACGTCAGCGCCGGTTTTTCCACTACGGATAGAAAAGCCCGGGAACCAGGGGCACACGGCTCCGCGGGCACACGACGACCCCTTGCGGCGGCTCGTAAGAATGGGTCGGAGCCGGCTCGGACCACGACCCTCGGAAGAAGCGGGGAGAAACTGTCGATGTCCACTCGCGCGCGCCTGCTCGTCGCCCCTACGCTTGCCCTCGCTCTTGCCGCGACGGCCGCCCCTCCGGCCCGCGCCGGCAACGACGCCTGGACGCCGGTAGGGCTCGGCGACGGCCGCATCGTCTCCCTCACCGCTTCGTCGCGCGGTGAGCTGTGGGTGACCGCCACCCTCGGCGACCTCACCGAGATCTGGCACCGGCCGTCGGCGAGCAGCGCCTGGCAGTGGCGCAACGCCGGGCTCGGCCGGCCGCAGGTGGCGGCGTTCGTCGTCCACCCACTCTTCCCGGACGTGATGTGGGCCGCCTCGGGGGTGGCGCCGCAGCGCCTCTTCGGCTCGACCGACGGTGGCGCCCACTGGACCCTGCTGTTCCCCGGCGACGGCACGCTACGCTTCACGGCCTTGTGGGCCGCACCGACCCGTCGCTACACGGCGCTCTTTGGCGAGACTGCCGACGGCAAGATCCTGCGCAGCGACAACGGCGGCGCCTTCTGGGTCGAGCTGCCCGCCGCGAGCGTGCCGGTGGCGGCCGCGCCCGCAGCGCGTGGCGTGGTGTTTACCGGGGCGCGCGCCGGCGGCCTGCTGCGCAGCACCGACGGCGGGCTGAGCTTTGCGCGGCTCGCCGTGCCGGTGGGCGCCGATGATCAGCTTCTGGCACTGCACGCGACCTACGGCAAGGCGCCGCTGGTGTTCGCCTCGTTCCGCACCGGCGGTCTGCTCCGCAGCACGAACCTCGGCAAGAGCTGGCAGCGCATCGCCCGCGACGTGCCGCATGCGCGGGCGAGTGCCATCACTAGCGATGCACGCGACCCGGCGCGGATCTATGTCGCGGACCTCTTCGGCGTGCAGATGAGCGCCAAAGGGGGGCGCAGCGGCAGCTTCCGCGACCTGACCGCTCCAACCTGGGCCACGTTCAACTTCGTGCCGGCGCCGACGGCGGTGGCGGTGGGTGACGACGGCCCCTGCTTCCTCAGTGCGACCCAGGCGAGCTCCCCGGTGGCGTCGGACCTGCTGCGGGCGGTGCAGCCGGTGTCCCCGCCGCCGGTGGACAAGAAGGGAATCGCCACCTTCGTCGTCAAGGAGCTGCGGCTCTTCCCACCGGACCAGCGCTCGATCTTCGTGCGCCGCGAGATCGGTTGCCGGGAGCTCTGCGACCCGACGTTCCGCGACCGGCGAGCGCTGCTCTCCCACGACGGCGGCATCACCTTCGCGCGGCTCGGTTTCCAGTTCTTTCCCCATACCTTCTTCGACGCCAGCGACCTCGCGTGCGACGCCGAGCGACCGCAGCGCTGTCTCGACGCGGTGGCCGGGATGTTGCGGCTGCTCGAGAACGGCGTGCCGCAACCGTCGGTGACGGGGTCAGGGACGGTCACGGAGATCGCGGCCGGCGGCGCCCTGCTCGGCGCGTCTTCGGAGCAGGGCGTCGCGCGCGGCATCGACGACGGACAGAGCTGGGCGATCACGCTCGCCAGCAGCGTAGAGGCCTCGGCCGAGCACCCCCTCGGCGGCACCCGCAACGTCGTCGACCTGGTGGCCGACTCGTCGGCCCCGGAACGCGTCCTCGCCCGCGCCCTCGAGTCGTACGCCGGCGAGCCGGTTGTCGCGAACGTCCCCGTCTTCTACCTCAGCGGCGACTCGGGGGCGTCGTGGAAGGCGCTCTCCTTCGGCGGCGCCGTGCCCCTCGACGTCGAGCTGGTGCCGCACACGGTCGGCTCGATGGTCGCCCTGGTGGACGCCGGCAACCCTTCCAGCGAGCTGCGGCGCAGCGACGACGACGGCGCCACCTGGCGTGCGCTGCACACCTTCCCGCGCGTCGAGCAGGCGCTCGACGCGGCCGTCGACCCGACCGGCGCCGAGGACCTCTACGTGGCCACCTCGCACGGCGTCGTGCGCAGCCGCGACGGCGGCGTCACCTGGGAGACGGCGCCGGGTAGCCTGTCCGCCTGGGGCGACTACCGGCAGGCCATCGCGCGCGTCTTCGCGCACCCCAGCGAGCACGGGCACGTCTACGCCGCGCCCTACGATGGCGGGCTGTTCGAGAACCGGCTGTCCGACTGAGCCCGGGCACGGTGGCCCGAGCCCAGTGCGGCCTGATCCGCCTAGTCGACGCCCTCCGTGAGCCGCTTGACGAAGGGGCTCAGCAGCAGTGCCACGATGCCGGCGCCGCCGGTGATCATCGCCACCGCCCAGAACAGCGACGAGGGAGCGAGCGTCTCCAGCCGGCCTGCAACGAGCCCAGCAAACAGGTTGCCCAGCGCCGAGGCGACGAACCAGATGCCCATCATCTGCCCGACGCGGTCCCGCGGCGCCAGCTTGGTGATCGACGAGAGGCCCACCGGCGACAGCGACAGCTCGCCGCAGGTGTGCAGGAAGTAGGTGACCACCAGCCAGGCGGCGGTGACCGGGTGCTCCTTGGTGGCGTTGGCGGCGCCCCAGGCGAGGACGAGGAAGCCGGCGGCGAGGCCGATCAACGCGAGCGCGAACTTCATGGGGATCGAGGGGTTGGCCTGGCGCCGCGCCAGCCAGGTCCACAGCCAACCAAAGATCGGCGAGAAGATGATGATGAAAATCGGGTTGACGTTCTGCAGCCAACCTGTTGGCATCTCCCAGCCGAAGTAGGTACGGTCCGTGAGGTCGCGGGCGAAGATGTTCAGCGAAGAGCCCGCCTGCTCGAAGCCCGACCAGAAGATGGCGGCCAGCATGAAGATCCAGAAGATCACCAGCAACCGTGCCTTCTGCACCTTGTCGTAGCCGCCGGCGACCAGCAGGTAGACAAAGTAGAGAATCGCCAGGGCGATGATGCCGTAGCCGAGCCCCTTGGCCACCGCCTGCAGCGAGATGGGGAGGGTGCCGCTGATGCCGAGGAAGGCGAGCACGGCGACCACCAGCACGATGCCGCCGAGGGTGAGCGCGAAGTTGCGCGTGCGGCTGGCCAGGACCTCCGGCGGATCGTCACCCTTGAGCAGGCCGGCGCTGCCGAGGTGCTTCAGGCCGGCGCGGTACTGGAAGAGGCCAATGAGCATGCCGAAGCCGGCGGCCGAGAAGCCCCAGTGCCAGTCGAGCTTCTCGCCCAGCGTGCTGCAGACGAATGGGCCGAGGAAGGCGCCGAGGTTGATGCCCATGTAGTAGACCGAGAACCCCGCGTCGCGGCGGGCGCCGCCCTCGGGGTAGAGGTCGCCGACGATGGTGCTGATGTTGGGCTTGAGCAGCCCGGTGCCGATGACGATGAGGATGAACCCGGTGAAGAAAGTGGGCACCAGCGGCAGGCCGATGAGCGGCGAGGCGATGGTGAAGTGGCCGGCGGCGATGATGCAGCCGCCGACGAACACCGCCTTGCGCTGTCCCCACAGCTTGTCGGCCACCCAGCCGCCGGGCAGCGTCAGCAGGTACACCATCCCGGTGTAGAGGCCGTAGATGGCCGACGCCTTGTCGACCGGATAGCCGAGGCCGGGGTTGGCGGCCACCGCCGGCGCGGTCATGAAGAGCACCAGCAGCGCCCGCATCCCGTAGTAGGAGAGGCGCTCCCACATCTCGGTGAAGAACAGCGTCGACAGCCCGCGCGGGTGGCCGAACCAGGTGGGACCGGCAGGGTGCTGCGAAGGCGGCTTGTCGGTGGCCGTGGCGGCGATCTCCACCGCTTCCCGGTACGGCTGCTTGCGCGGTCCGTCGCTCATCACGTCACCTCGGGGGTTGGTGCGCCCGCGGACCGCGGCTGCCGCCGGGGCGCGCGAGGGGCGCTGTTGCAGCAAAAGGGTTGCCGGGTCCGAAGGATAGTACGGTGCCTGCAACAACGGCAACGAGGGCGCCAACGGTGTGGCGACCAGGGGACAGGCGGCGTCCACGCGCGACTACGGCCGCCCGGCCGCTGACGGCGAGACGCTCTGCCGGCCTGTTACGCTTCGGCCATGCTCACCCTCGGGCTCGACGACTTCCGGCAGGCCCGTGCCCGCATCGCGCCGCACATCAAGCACACGCCCCTGCTGACGTCGCGGCAGCTGAGCGATGCCTGCGGGCTGGAGGTGCGTCTCAAGGCCGAGCTCTTCCAGCGCGTCGGCTCGTACAAGATCCGCGGGCCGCTGAACAAGTTCGCGCTCATGCCCGAGGAGAAGAAGCGGCGGGGCGTCGTCTGCTCGTCAGCGGGCAACCACGCCCAGGGCGTGGCACTGGCGGCGCGCATCCACGGCATTCGCGCCGTGGTGTGCATGGCGGAGAACGCGACGCCGGCGAAGATCGCGGCGACCCGGGGCTACGGCGCCGAGGTCGTCCTCCACGGCACGATCTGGGACGAGGCCAACGAGAAGGCGAAGGAGCTGGTACGCACCGAGGGCCTCACCTACGTGCACCCGTTCGACGACGAGGAGCTCATCGCCGGCCAGGGAACGCTGGGACTGGAGATCGTCGACGACTGGCCGGAGGTCGACGCCGTCGTCGTGCCCATCGGCGGCGGCGGCCTCATCTCCGGGGTGGCAATGGCGGTCAAGAGCCACAACCCGCAGGCGCGGATCATCGGTGTGGAGTCGTCCGACGGGCCGGCGATGAAGCGGAGCGTCGAGGCGGGACACCTGGAGACCATCGACTGCCGGACGGTCATCGATGGCCTGCGGGTGCGGCGGGTGGGCGAGATCACCTTCTCCGTCGTGCAGCGGTTCGTCGACGAGATCGTCGCCCTTCCCGACCGCGACATCTTCGACGCCATGATCTGGACCATGGAGCGCTGCAAGCTGGTGGTCGAGGGCGCCGCCGCCGCCCCGGTTGCCGCCCTCCTCCATGGTCTGGTGCGCCTGCCCGCCGGCGCGCGCGTTGCCGCCGTGCTGTCGGGCGGCAACGTCAACCTCGACCCGCTGCGCGCGCTGACCTGGAACTGAGGGCACGCCAGGCGCGCCGGTCGCGCCTCCTGGCGCTCGTCAGTCGGGCGGCACCTCGATCCCCGCCACCGCGTGGGGCACGTAAGGCTCCTCGAGGGCGGCGATCTCCTCGGCCGTCAGATCGAGGGACAGCGCGGCCACGGCGTCGTCGAGGTGGCTCGGCTTGGCGACGCCGACGATGGGTGCCGTGACGCCCGGTTTCTGCGCCAGCCACGCCAGGGCGACCTGGGCACGCGACACGCCGCGGCGAGCGGCGACCGCGGCGACCCGCTCGACGACGGCGCGGTCCGCCGCCGCCGCGGCGTCGTAGAGCGTCCTGCCGTAGCGGTCGGTCTCCGACCGCTTGCTGCTCTCGCTCCAGTCGCGGGTAAGGCGGCCCCGCGCCAGCGGGCTCCAGGGCACGACGCCGATGCCCTCCGCCTGGCAGAGCGGCAGCATCTCGCGCTCTTCCTCGCGGTAGAGCAGGTTGAGGTGGTTCTGCATGGAGACGAACCGCACGCAGCCATGGCGGTCGGCAGTGTACAGCGCCTGCGCGAGCTGCCAGGCGTACATGGAGGAGGCCCCGAGGTAGCGCGCCTTGCCGG
>DASYUP010000420.1:0-12353 GCA_036001185.1 Thermoanaerobaculia bacterium | reverse complement strand
CTGCGGCCCGACGGCGAGGCCGTGCCAGGGGTGGGGGCGGTAGAGGCTGAAGGTGCGATCGGTCATGGTGTGGACGTTCTCACGGAATCGGCCGCAGCCGGCTGCCGCGATAGCGTACCGGCGTGCCCGAGCTCCCCGACGTCGTCGTCTACCTCGAGGCGTTGGCGCCGCGGGTGCTGGGGCAGCCGCTGCTGCGCGCGCGGCTCGCCAGCCCCTTCCTGCTGCGCTCGGTGAGGCCGCCGCTCTCGAGCGCCGAAGGACGGCGGGTGATCGGTCTGCGGCGGCTGGGCAAGCGGCTGGTGTTCGCGCTCGAGGGAGAGCTCTTCCTCGTCCTCCATCTGATGATCGCCGGGCGGCTGCGGTGGAAGCCGGCCGCCGGTGCGAGCGCCGCGCCGGCCGCCGTTCCCGGCAAGGTGGGCCTCGCCGCCTTCGACTTTCCCACCGGGACCCTGCTGCTCACCGAGGCGAGCGCGAAGAAGCGCGCCGGGCTGCACCTCGTCGCCGGCGAGGCCGGGCTCGCCGCCCACGACCGCGGCGGCCTCGAGGTCCTCGACGCCACCGCCGAGGCCTTCCGCGCCGCGCTCACCGCCGAGACCCACACGCTCAAGCGGGCGCTCACCGACCCGCGCATCCTCTCCGGCATCGGCAACGCCTACTCCGACGAGATCCTCCATCGCGCGCAGCTCTCACCGTTCAAGCGCACGACCGACCTCACCGGCGAGGAGAGCGCCGCTCTGCTCGCCGCCGCCCAAGCGGTGCTCGGCGAGTGGACCGACCGGCTGCGCGCCGAGACCGGCGAGGGCTTTCCCGAGAAGGTGACCGCCTTTCGCTCCGGCATGGCAGTGCACGGCCGCTACGGCCAGCCTTGCCCGCGCTGTGGCACGCCGGTGCAGCGCATCCTCTACGCCGCCAACGAGGCCAACTATTGCCCCACCTGCCAGACCGGCGGGCGCCTGCTCGCCGACCGCGTGCTGTCGCGGCTGATGAAGGAGGACTGGCCGCGCACGCTCGAGGAGCTGGAGGAGAAGAAGGAGCGCGGGCGCCTGGGCTGAGCGGACGCCGCCGCCGCTACTCGTCGGGAATCCGGTAGTGGAAGACCTCGGTGGCCGTCGGCACCGTGCGCAGGGCGCGGATGGCGCCGCGACCGCTGGCATCGGTGCCGAGGTAGCGATGGCTGGCGAAGGCCTGCAGGGTGAAACCGTCGCCGGGGTCGATGCGGCCGGGCGCCTCGTGGCCCTCGCCGTCGACGCGACGGATGGTGAACAGCTCGTTGCCGCCGGCGAGGTCGGGCTTGGCGAAAACGCGGCCGCCGGTGCTCCCCTTGGCGCTGACGAAGAGACCGTCGTGCGCCTGCAACGACACGGTGTCGCCGCTCTCTAGCGCGCCGCCGTTCCAGTCCTTGACCGTCAGCACCTGCCAGGTGTCGCGCGCCGCGAGAGCGGCGGCGAGGGCATGGTCGCGGCGAGCCACCGTCACGAACAGCTCGCCCGACGTCTCCAGCGCGGCGCGCTGCCAGCTGCTACGCAGCTGGGTGACGAAGGTCTCCCAGATCGGGGCCCGCTGGCCGTCGGGACGCACCAGCCAGTGGCCGCGCAGGTCGCGGTTGCGCGGCCGGCCGGCGCCGCGGAAGCCCTCCAGCGGCTCGTTGCAGTAGACCTGCCAGTAGACCGCGTAGCGGACACCCCAGGCGATGGCGGCCTCCATGAGCTGGCGGATGCGGTCGTAGCGCTTCCCCTCGGGCGCGCCGTCGGTCTTCCCCATCCCGTATTCGCCGACGTAGATGTTGCGGTGCCCGAAGCGGCGGCTCGCCGGCGCCTTGGTCGCCAGGTAGTCGAGGGCGGCCACCAGCCGGCGCGAGGTGAAATCGAGATCCCAGCTCGAGTAGGAGTAGAGGTCGCAGTCGGTTGCTGGCAGCACGCCGTTGGTGGCGGTCACCTTGCCGGCCATGGCGTCGGCGAGGAAGTTGACCTCCGCCGCGTGGTCCACCTCGACGCCGTCCTCGCCCACCTCCTGGCGCGCCTGCCGCACGCCCTCCTGCCGCACGTTCCACCAGTCGGCCATCCCCTGCAGGCGGACGGCGTCGGGGGCGACACCGGGGCCGAGCCCAAAACGCAGCACGTGGTCGCCCTCCCAGTTCTGCAGCACGAAGGTCTTGCCGCTGTGGGCGTAGGCGCTCAGCAGGTACTTGGTGAGGCGGTACATCTGGTCGCGCTCGGCATCCGCCTCCTCCTTGGAGAGGCCGTCGACGAACTGCGGCGCGCCGGTCACCGGCACCACCACCAGCAGGTAGGTGGAGAACGGCTTGGCGAAGAGGCTCTGGAAGTAGGGGCGCTGCGCCAGCTCGACGACGTCGAGGGGCGTGGGCGACCAGTCGGAGTTGAAGGAGTAGAAGGACTGCACCATCTCGGGGACGAGGAAGACCTTGATCACTTCGCCGCCGAGCTCGAGCACGCGGTCGGCGCCCTCGTCGAGGTAGTCATCGGGGGTGAAGTTGTAGCGGCCGGCGGCGTGGGCGACGCCGAGCACCTCGCGGGCCTCGACGGCGGCAAGGGGGACGGAGCAGAGGGCGAGGAGCAGGGCGGTCGCCGCCGCCCGTCCCGTCAGCTGCCGCAGCATGGATCCAGCATAGCCCCTCATCATCTGGAGACGCGCAAAAGCAGGTTGGAAGCGCACGCCGGCATGCCGCGCATCCGGCGTGAGGTACTAGACTCGGCCCTCGCCGGGAACTCCACGAATGCGCCGTCTCAGCCGCTTGCCGCTGCTGCTCCTTGCCGTCTTCCTGGCGCTGGCGGCCGCTCCGCCGGCGGCCCCGCCCCGCCCGGCGGCAGCCACGACCGGGGCGCCCGTGCTCGAGCTGGTGGAGAGCTTCCCGGTGGAGACGACGCTCGACCATCCCGACCTGCGCGACGCCTGGCAAGTCTGGCCGGAGATGATCGACGGCGCGCGGCGCTCGCTCGACATCGCCGAGTTCTACGTCTCGAACGAGCCGGGCAGCCGGCTCGAGCCGGTCATCGCGGCGGTGGAGCGCGCAGCCGGCCGCGGCGTGGCGGTGCGCCTGCTCGGCGACGCTAAGTTCGCGAAGACCTACCCCGATACCCTGGCGCGCCTGGCCAAGCGCCCCGGCATCGAGGTGCGCACCATCGACTACGGGGCCCTCGCCGGCGGCGTCCTGCACGCCAAGTACTTCCTCGTCGACGGTCGCGAGGTCTACCTCGGCAGCCAGAACTTCGACTGGCGCTCGTTGCAGCACATCCAGGAGCTCGGTGTGCGGGTGGTCGAGCCCGCCGTGGCGCGCGCTGTGGCGGACCTGTTCGCCACCGACTGGGCGCTCGCCGGCGGCGCCGCGAAGAGCTTTCGGGCGCCCGCCCCGCCGAGCGGCTACGGCTTCCCGGTGCGGATGGGCGACGGCGCCGGCGCGACGACCGTGACGCTGGTGGCAAGCCCTCGCGACTGGCTTCCCGACGAGAGCCTCTGGGACCTGCCGCGGCTGGTGCAGGTGATCGACGGGGCGCGATCGACGGTGCGCGTGCAGCTGCTCACCTACCGCGCCATGGCCCGCGGCGAGTACTTCGACACCCTCGAGTCGGCCCTGCGGCGCGCCGCCGCCCGCGGCGTGCAGGTCGAGCTGCTGGTCGCCCACTGGAGCCAGAGCAAGGGCAACATCGAAGGGCTGCAGAGCCTCGAGGCGATCCCCGGCATCCACGTGCGCCTGCTCACCGTGCCGCCCTGGTCGGGTGGGTTCATCCCCTTCGCCCGCGTCAACCACGCGAAGTACCTGGTGGTCGACGGCAGCCATTCGTGGATCGGCACCGGCAACTGGGAGAGCGATTACTTCTACCGCAGCCGCAACCTCGGCCTGCTCATCGACGGCGCCCAGGTGGGCGAGCAGCTCGAGCGGTTCTTCGCCTCCGGCTGGACGTCGCCCTACAGCGCCGAGGTCGACCCCTGCCGCCACTACGAGGCGCCACGGGTCGCGGAGTAGCGGCCCAGCCGCCGGCCCCTCGTCATTGCGAGCGTAGCGACGAAGCAATCTCGACGCCGCAACGACGAGATCGCTTCGCTCGCGATGACGATGGCGAGCGAGCGCTTTTTCCGGGGCAACTAGCGCGCGGGTGGCAGGCGCGGCGTCGACGCCCGCGCCGCCATCTCGGGGCGCGCCAGCAACAGGTAGCCGTCGCGGGGGTCATCGTCGTGCGCCACCTCGACCAGCGGCAGAGGTGGCCAGAGGTTCGCCCACTCCTGCCGCGGCGCCAGCACCCAGACGCGGCCCGGGCGGGCGACGAAGGCGCGCAGCCGCGCCTCGCCATCGAGGTCCTCGGCGAAGCGGCCGGAGTAGAAGACGAAGGTGTTGTCGAGCCGCGGGTAGATGCCATAGACGTCGCCCGGCTGCAGCCGCGCCACCAGCTCGGCCGACAGCTCGCGGGCTGACTTGTAGGCATCCATGCGGGGCAGCAGCACGAAGGCGAGGACGAGCTCGAAAGCCGCCATGCCCAGCGCCAGGAAGCCGGCGGCGCGCGCCAGGCGGCCGTGGTGCGCCACCCACCAGGCAGCGGCGGCGCCGAGCAGCAGCGCGCAGAGCGAGGTGGTGAGCAGCCAGACGAAGCGGTCGCCCCCGAGCGGCACCGCCTCCACGCGTCCGCGGCCGGCGATGGGCAGCGCCACCACCAGCAGCAGCACGAAGCCGGCGAGCAGGGCGAACGGTACGGTGGCCCAGCGTCGCCAGGCCGGCCACAGCGTGGCGAGACGGTCGAGCGCACTACCCACCAGCAGCGCCAGCGCCGGGTAGAGGGTGAGCACGTAGACGTCGCGCTTGGCGGGCGAGACGCTGAAGAACACCAGGGTGACCAGTGCCCAGCAGAGGGCGAGACGGAAGCCCTGCCGCGGCCGCCCGCCGAGACCGCGCCCGGCCACCAAGGCGGTGGGGAGCAGGAACGACCAGGGCAGCAGCTCCGGTGGAATGACCGTCAGGTAGTAGTACCAGGGCGCGAAGTGATGCCACGGGTTGGCGTAGCGGGTGACGTTCTGTCGCAGCACGATCTGGTCGAGGTAGGCGCGGCCGCCGGCGATGCCGGCGGGCACCAGCCAGCAGAGCACCACTGCCAGCACGAGCAGCAGCCCGCGCCCGAAACGCAGCCGGCGCAGCTCGCCGCGCTCGCCGTTCCACAGCAGGAAGGCGACGATGGCGAGCAGCGGCGGCAGCAAGCCCGCCGGCCCCTTGGCGAGCACCGCCAAGCCGCCGGCGAGGTACATCAGCCAGTAGAGACGCGGCCGCCCTTCGGTGTAGCCACGCGCGAACCACCAGAGCTGCAGCGCCACCAGAAAAGTGAGCAGCATGTCGATCTGCCCGAAGCGCGCCTGCCAGAAGACCTTGAACGAGGTGGCGAAGACGAGCGCCGCGAGCCAACCCGCGCGCCGCCCCCAGAAGCGGTGCCCCAGGCGATAGACCAGCAGGCAGGCGGCGATGCCGGCGAGCGCGCTGGGCAGCCGCGCCGCCGTCTCGTCGACCTCACCGGTCAGCAGGACGGCGGCATCGATGAGCCAGAAGAAGAGCGGCGGCTTCTGCGTGTAGATCGCGCCGTCGAGCCGTGGCAGCGCCCACGAGCGTGCCTGCCGCATCTCGCGCGCCACCTCGGCGTAGCGCGCCTCGTCGGGGTTCCACAGGTCGCGCCGCCCGAGGCCGGGCAGGAAGAGCAGGGCGGTGGCGAGCGCCAGCAGCAAGAGGTCGCGGCGGACGCCTTCCGGCGACGGCGTCGCCGCGGTGCCACTCACCATCGGACGCGGCGCGCCGTGCTCGAGGCCTGGTGAGGGCGCCGCATGGCGCGCATCCTAGCTGGTGTTGGCGGCCCCACCGCTCAACGCGGCGGCAGCTCGGCGGCGCGGCGCAGCAGCTCCTCGGGCGCCAGCCGCGACAACGCGCCGAGGGCGGCCTCGAAGGCGCCCTCGCCGCACAGCCCGCTCGCCAACGCCTCCTCCCACGCGTCCGCCAGCACCTGCCGGCACGCTTCCCGGATGGCGAGCGCCTGCTGGCGCGGATCGGCCGCTCCAGCGAGCGGATGATCCGGAGCCGCGATCAGGTCACCAGGAGCGGCGTGGGCCGCCGCCGCCGCCCCCGCCGCCGCGGGGCTCGCGCGGGCGCGCCTCATTCACCTTGAGGGCGCGGCCGCCGAGCTGGTAGCCGTTGAGCGCCTCGACGGCGGAGTCGGCATCCTGGTCGTCCATCTCCACGAACCCGAAGCCGCGCGGCTGCCCGGTCTCGCGATCGTTGATCAGCGAGCAGGATTGGACGCGCCCGTGCTGCTCGAACAGCTCGCGGACCTCGTCCTCGGTGGCGCTGAACGGAAGGTTGCCCACGTACAGCCTCTTCATCTCTCCTCTCCTGAGTAGGGGGCGGGCGTCAGCCGACGCTCTCCGATGCGGCGGGGGGAACCAGCACCAGCTCTGCGATGGGGACCAAGGGGGCTGCAGCCATCAGACTACGCGACAGAAAAAAGTGACCCCATGGTAACACAGGGCACGGGCGCGATCGCCGCCGCTCGAGCCGTCCCCGCCATCACCTCGGCGAGACGATCCTGCCGACGATGAGCACGCCGATGACGCGGCCGGCGGCCCGCACCGGCACCGAGATGCGGACGAGGTCGAGGCCCGTGCTCTCGTCGTGCTCGCCCTGCGAGACGAAGATCGCCCCGGCGCCCTCGGCGTATGCCCGGCTCCACTTCGCCTCGTCGCCGTGCCAGTAGCCGCTGGTGCGTTCCGACATACACACCAGCGCGCCGCGATCGTCGGCGACGAAGGCGTCGCCGTAGCCCGGGTTGGAGCTGAGCAGAGTCTGCAGCACCTGCGCGCAGTCGTTCTTGGCCAGCGCGGTGGCCAGGCCCTCCGGGTCCTCGCCGCGCTGCCAGGCGAGGTCGATCTGCTGGATGCGTTCGGGCGGCATCGCCTTCGCGTCCTGCGCCTGCACCGCCTGCACGATGCGCTGCACCATCGCCCAGCGGGTGACCGTAGTCGCGTAGCGCGTCAACAGCTCCTTCTCCACCGCCGGCATCGCGCCGTTCTCGAACTCGACGCGAGGGCCGGCCGGACGCACCACCGTCGCGCCGCCAGCAGCGCCGGCTGGTGCCGCCGGCGGCGGCTGCGCCGGCACGGCGACGGCGCCGAGCGCCAGCAGCAGAGGTCCAGTCAGCGCCAGGGGCGACATCCGCATGGGGCACCTCGATGGGGGACGTTGCCGGGAACTGTAGCGCGCCCGCCGGCGCTCGGCACGCCGCGCAGCGGCGAACGCTGCCGCAGCGCGTGCTAGCGTCGGCGCGAGCGATGCCACGCCTCCCGTCCCGGCCCCGAACCGTCTGCTTCGTCAAGTACTACCAGAAGGGTTCGACCGACATCGCCGCCGACCAGATGGCGGACGCCCTGCGCCGCCACGGCGTCGAATCACGCTCGCTGTTCGCCAGCGAGCTCGGCGGTGTGCGCGACGCGGCGCTGGTCTTCATCAAGCGCGCCGACCTCGCTCACCTGCTGCTCGGCCGCCTGCAGGGAAATGCTCTGGTCCTCGACGTCCATGACACCATCGTCTTTCGCCGCGGCATCCGCTGGGCGGCGCTCTACGACGGCCTCATCTTCCGCACCGAGCGGGCGCGCCACGACTTCGGCGGCCGCAAGGGAGTGGTGATCCCCCACCATTGGGACGAGCGCTACGGTCCGCACCGGGCGCCGCTCGATCGCCTGCGGCTGGCCTTCATCGGCCACCCGCGCTCCTATCCCTTCGCGCCCGGCGAGCTGCCCGGCGTCGAGCTCGTCTTCGACGACTGGTTCGCACGCGCTCCGGCGTTCAACGCCCACCTGTCGGTCCGCCGTCCCGGGCGCGAGTGGCTCTACAAACCCAATCTCAAGGTGGCGACGGCGGCGGCCTGCGGCGCGGTGCTGATCGCCACGCCCGACGTGGGGACCGTCGAGGACCTCGGTGAGGACTACCCCTTCTACACCGGCCCAGGCAGGGAAGAGGTGATGGCGGCAATGGCGCGCGCCGAGCGCCTGCTCGGCGGCCCCGAGTGGCGCCGCGCCCTGGAGCTGCTCGCCGCCGTGCGCGAGCGCATCACCCTGCCGCGCGTCACCACCCTCTACGTCGACTTCCTGCAACGCTTCGGGGCCCTCGCCCGCTGCGCCGAGCCCGCCGGCACCACGGCCCTCGCCTGAAACCGCTGTTGCCACCGTGACCGTGATCGCCTACTTCGCGCGCATCATCTGTCCCGACGAGGCGTTCGCGCAGACGGTGCTGCTGGGCGACGGTGGCGCCGTCTAGACCCTGCCTTCCTTGGGAGCCACCCCACCTCCCAACCGGCCGAGCAGGCAGACGGCGGCGCGCGGCCGCATCGGCTTCCACTCGCGCCGGAGCTCGCGGAAGCCGGCGCGCTCCATCTGCGCCAGGGTGTGCTCGTCGCCGGCCGCCGCGTCGGCGGCGCTCACCGCCTGCCGCTCCTGGGTGGTCAACGCCAGCCGGCCGCCCGGCCGCAGCACCCGCGCCACCTCGGCGAGACCACGCTCGAGGTCGGGCCACTCCTGGAAGGCGTTGACGCTGAAGGCGTGCGTGAAGGTGTGGGCAGGCCAGGGCAGCGCCTCGACGGCAGCCCGTCGCAGGTCGACGCGCCGCTGCCGCAGCGCCCGCCGATTGCGCCAGCGCGCGCGCCGCACCATCACCGCCGAGGGATCGACCCCGGCCACCAGCCCGCGGCGGGCAACGGCAGCGGCGAGGCGCACGCCGACGCCGGGGCCGAAACCGATCTCCAGCACCCGCGCCTCGGCGTCGAGAGCGAGCAGGGCGAGCGTCCAGCGATTGACGCCCCGGTTGGTCCAGGCGAGCAGCTCGCCAGCGAGCAGGCCGCCGAGGCCGCGCGGGCGAGCGAGCTGCTCACCCAGGCGACCGGTGCCCGCCACCGCGGGACGAACCCGGCGGGATCTACGGCGCGTCGCCACTGGCCGTCGCCTCGCCGGCCACCGGCGCCGCTGCCCGGGCTTGCGCTCTCCGCTGTTGCCGCGACCCCTGCAGGTGGCGCAGGCCCAGCGTGGCGCAGCCGAGCGCCGCGCCGCCGAGGGTCCAGCTCGCCACCACGGCGGCGAGGACGCCGAAGACGCCGGCTTGGAAGAGCAGGTCGAGGCCCGAGAGGCGCAGAGAAACCCAACGGCGGTAGCGGATCGTCCCCTCCACGGCACCGTCCCGGCGCAGCATGCGGAACAGCGCGATGTTGCGCAGGTGGCGCGCGTGCACCCCGAGCTCGCGACCGAACAGCACCCCGGCGAGCAGGCAGAAAGCCGGCGGCATCTCGAACCAGCTCACGCCGAGCACCCACCAGCCATAGACGATGAAGGTGCTGGTCACCCAGTAGACGACGAACTTGGGGTCGAGCGGCCGCAGCGCGTCGACGGCCTCGACGAAGGCCGGATTGAGCTCGTAGCTTCCCTCGAAGGTGAGGTGCCGCTGGGCCCCGCCCCGGTAGAGGCGGGCGCCGACGACGGTCAGTTGGTAGTCGGAGAGGTAGAGCAGGGCCCAGGCGATGACCGCCGGCCACGGGGAGGCGGCGATCCAGGTGTCGAAGCTCACCGGCGGTGGCTCACCGGCTCCGGCTCACCAGCCCCGCCTCTCGCGCAAGCGCGTGATGTGGGCCTCGTGGTGCCGGCAGTGCCAGGCGTAGAGCGCCAGCACCTGGCGCAGCTTGACCAGGCCCATCTCCGGGTGGCGGTAGGCGCGCTCGAGGTCGGCCTCGTCGAGGCGTCGCAGGAGGAGCACCCAGCGCTGGTGCAGGGCTGAGAGTAGCGCCAGGGAGATCTCCACCGGAGCCGACCGCGCGTCGTCCAGCTCGGCCCAGCGGCCCTCCTCGTAGGCGCGGATCAGCGGCTCTTCCTCGGTGAGGGCGAGCCGGCAGCGCACGTAGGCGTTCACGTGGCTGTCGGGCAGGTGGTGCACCACCTGGCGCACCGTCCAGCCGCCCCGGCGATAGGGAGTGTCGAGTTGCGCCTCGGAGAGCCCGGTCACCGCCGCCCGGATCCGCGCCGGCGCCGCCGCGATGGTGTCGACGGCGGCCGCCACGCCGGCGGCGTCGAGGGTCGCCGCGCGGTCCCAGCGGCCGATCGGGTAGCGGGGATCGGCAAGCGGATCGCGCGGATCGTTCATGGCAGGGCCTCCGGCCCCAGCCTATCCGAGCGCGCCGCGCTTCTTGAGCAACCGTGCCGTCAGGTAGAACACGACGAGCAGCGCCCAGATGGGGGCGATGACGTCGATGCGCCCGCGCAGCGCCGGCTCGCCGCCCTGGCGCCAGGCCTCCCACAGCAGCAGGGCGAGGATGGCAGTGGCGCCCGAGAAGGTGGAGCCGTACTCCTTGCGCACCAGCCGCCGCCAGTCGAACTGCATGCTGCGCAGCGTGCGGCCGAGGCCGGTGAGCCGCAGGCGGAAGCGCGGCACGCGCCGGCAGTAGTCGTCGTATTGGGCGCCGAACTTGTCGCGCAGGAAGCTCTCCTCGGCGGCGACGATCGACAGGTAGGCGAAGGTGAAGAAGGGCAGGCCAACCGCGTAGCCGACCAGCGAGTTGTGCAGCACCAGCATGCCCACGAGAGCCAGGTAGTTGCCGACGTAGAGCGGATTGCGCGAGTGCGAGAAGAAGCCGTCGACCACCAGGGAGTCGGCGTACACCTTCTTGTCGAGGCCGCCGCGGCGAATGTAGGCGAGGCCGATCACCGCCGCGCGCAGCAGCTGGCCGACGAACGCCAGGGCCACGCTCACCGCACCGAGCCAGGCGTCGGCGCGCAGGCTGCCGAGGAAAGGCTTAGGGTAGGTGAACCCCACGAGGGCCACGAACACCATCGGGAACACCCAGTTGCGGTGCTTGAAGAGGAAGTGTCCCGGCGGCTCGAGCCAGCGCGGCAGGCGCCCGACGGCGTCGCCGGTGGCGCCGCCGGAAGGCGGCGGCGGCGCGACGTCGACGCGGACATCGCCGGCGGTAAGCGTCCCCGAGCCGCTCACTTCATCGCCACGATGCCGCAGAAGTTGTACCACTTCCAGAAGACGTCGACGTGGCGGAAGCCCTGGCTGCGCAACAGCTCCCTGTTCTCCTCCAGCCGGTAGGGGATGAGCACGTTCTCCAGCGCCTCGCGCTTCTGTGCGATCTCCAGCTCGGAGTAGCCGTTGCGCTTCTTCATCTCGTAGTAGTGCTTGATGAACAGCCGGTTGAACGTCGAGCTCTCGCCGAGCACCTTCTCCACCAGGATCAGGCAGCCGTCGTCGCGCAACCCGTCGTGGATGCGGCGGATGAGGGCGTCGCGCTTGAGCGGGCGCACGAACTGCAGGGTGAGGACGAGCAGCGCCACCGAGGCGTCGGCCACCTCGCTGCCATGCTCGAGCTCCTCGCAGCGCAGCTCGAAGGGGTAGCGGAAGCCCTCGTGGGCGAGCTTCTCGCGCGCCACCTCGAGCATCTCGCGCGAGGAATCGATGCCGACGAAGCGCACCGACAGGTCGCGGGGCAGCTCGTGGGCGAGCTGCAGGAAGCTGGTGCAGGTCGAGCAGCCGAAGTCGTAGATGGCGCTGCCGTCGGCGGCGAAATCGACGGCCAGCTCGGCGACCATGCGCTGGATCTCGGCGTAGAAGGGCACCGAGCGCGTCAGCATGTCGTCGAAGACGGCGGCCGTCTCGCCGCCGAAGTTGAAGTCCTCGACCGGCCGGTTAGCGGCGAAGATCTGATCGCGCTCGCGGCCGCTGAGCGGCGCCCGCGGCTTGGTCGTCTGGTCCATGGTTTGCTCCTACCTACTTGCTCAGGGCCTTGAGGTGGCGCGGCCGGCGCTCCTCGGCCTCGGGCTGGTCGGCGGCAACCGCCCGGCGCCGGCGCTGCAGCCGCAGCGAGACGGCGAACAGGGCCTGGAAGACGGCGGTGACGTCTTCGTCGAGGAACGGCCCGTTGCTGCGCGCGGTGAGCGCGCGCAGCATCTCCGCCTCGCGGCGCGGGTCGTAGCAGTCGAGATCGGCGGCTTCCTTGAGCGCCGCCACCTCGAGCACCACCTCGCCGCGCTCCTGCACCAGCTCGAGGATGTCGCGGTTGAGGCGGTCGAGGCGCTCGCGCAGGCGCAGCAACGCCGGATCGGTCGGGACACCGGTCATGGGGCGGTAAGAATACGCCAGGGTAGGCCGGATGCCAATGCACCCTCAATGAAGCCCGTTCCCCAAGGGGGTGACCGGCGGGCAAGTAGCGCTCCGTAGCGCTCTCGGCCCGCGGTGTCGAACGCTCCACATGCCCGCCTTCGGACATCGAGTACTCTCGGCAGGGTGAGCCTCCACCGACCGCTCTCGGTGCTGCTGGCGCTGGTGGCCTGCGTCC
>DASYUP010000419.1:0-1869 GCA_036001185.1 Thermoanaerobaculia bacterium | reverse complement strand
TGCCAGTGGCTACAGCGCCACGGCGGCCTCGCCGCCATCGGCGCCCGCAACGAGCAGAAGGCCAGCCTGCTCTACGACGCGCTCGACGGCAGCGGCGGCTTCTACCGCCCCACCGCCGAGCCGGGCAGCCGCTCGCGCATGAACGTCACCTTCCGCCTCGCCGACGAGGCGCAGGAGGAGCGCTTCGCCAAGGAGGCGACGGCCGCGAGCCTCGTCGGCCTCAAGGGGCATCGCGCGGTGGGCGGCCTGCGGGCGTCGATCTACAACGCCATGCCGGTGGCGGGAGTGGAGGCCCTGGTGGGGTTCATGCGGGAGTTCCAGCAAAGGGGGTAGTCATGCGCCGCCTCGCCACTGCTGCCGTCACGCTGCTCGTCGCCCTGCTGCTCGGCGGGGCGATCCTGGTCACCCTCGCCTACGCCGGCCTGGTGCCGGTCGCCGCGGGCCAGCACCACCTGGGCCTCGTCGAGTGGTACCTCGAGACCGCCGCCGACCGGGCGGTCGATCGCGGCGGCGACCGCGTGCAGGCGCCGCCCGACGTCAATAGCCCGGAGATGCTGCGCCTCGGGCTGGTGCACTACCAGACCATTTGCGTCACCTGCCACGGCGCGCCGGGGGTGAAACCCTCCGACATCGGCGCCGGGCTCTATCCCGACCCACCGCGCCTCGCGCGCCGCAAGCGGGCCCGCATCGGCCCCACCTACTGGATCGTCAAGAACGGCATCCGCGACAGCGGCATGCCGGCCTTCGGCAAGACCCAGGACGAGCGCGAGCTGTGGGCGATCGCCGCCTTCACCGTCGCCATGCCGCACCTGTCGGCGGCGGAGTACGCGCAGCGAGCCAAGGAGGCCGGAGTGCCGACGCCAGTGTCGGAGGAAATGGAGCACGCCGAGCACGGGGCCGAACGGATCCTCGGCCTCGATTTCGAGAAGGGCCGGCACGATGGGCAGGGTAGTGCGCCAGTGGCAGCGCCGTCGTACCTGCCGGCGCCGTCGCCGGCCGCCAGCCACCCGCCGCATGGAACCGGTTGACACCCGCCCCAACCTGGGCAGCACCGCGCTCGGTGGCGCCTTCCGCCCGGTGCCGCGCACCGGCGTCATCTTCGTCACCGAGGAGGCGCAGGCGCGCGGCTACCGCACCGGCCACCCAGACTGGTCCAACCTCGGCCAGGGGCAGCCGGAGACCGGCCCGCTCCCCGGTGCACCGCCGCGCGTCGAGGAGGTGCCGGTCGACCCGCGCGACCACGAATACGCGCCCATTGCCGGCATCGGCGAGCTGCGCGCCGCCGTGGCCGACTTCTACAACCGCACCTACCGGCGCGGCATGGCATCGCAATACAGCGCCGAGAACGTCGCCATCTGCGGCGGCGGCCGCGCCGCGCTCACCCGCGCCGCCGCCTCGCTGGGGCAGATCCACCTCGGCCACTTCCTCCCCGACTACACGGCCTACGAGGAGCTGCTCGACATCTTCCGCGCCTTCTCGCCCACTCCCATCCTGCTCGACGCCGAGCGCGGCTTCGCCTTCGACGCTCATGACCTGCGCCGCGAGGTGCTCGGCCGCGGCCTCGCCGGCGTGCTGCTCTCCAATCCCTGCAATCCCACCGGCCGCGCCGTGTGGGGGGACGAGCTCGCCGCCTGGGTCGACACCGCGCGCGAGCTCGCCTGCGCCCTGCTCATCGACGAGTTCTACTCCCACTACATGTGGGCGCCCGGCGCCCCGCCGATGGAGAGCGCCGCCCGCTACGTCGAGGACGTCGAGAACGACCCGATCGTCCTCTTCGACGGGCTGACCAAGAACTGGCGCTACCCGGGGTGGCGGGTGAGCTGGACGCTGGCTCCGCGGAAGGTGATCGAGGCGCTGGCGAGCGCCGGC
>DASYUP010000418.1:0-2272 GCA_036001185.1 Thermoanaerobaculia bacterium | reverse complement strand
TCCGCCTGCTGCGCTGGAGCCTCGTCCTCGGCGCCCTCTACGACCTCGGCTTCGCCGCCTTCATGGTGCTGGCCCCGCAGGTGCCGACGCGGGCGCTGTCGCTGCCGCTCCCCGGCGAGCGCTTCTACCTCTCGCTCTTCGCCGTGCTGCTCTCCATGCTGGCGGTGCTCTACCTGGTGGCGGCCGAGGACCCGCGCCGCTACAGCGCGGTGGTGGTGGTGGCCGCCGCCGGCCGCTGCGCCGGCGCCGCCGCATTGGCCCTCGGCGCCTACGGGCGGCCCGATCTCCGCGGCCTCTGGCCGCTGGCCGCCGCCGATCTGACGTTCGGCCTCGCCCACGCCATCTTCTGGCGAGGTCAGCGGTGAAGGAGGAGGTGGCGGAGTTGCTCGCCCGCCCCGCCGTCGCCACCGGCGACCTCGCCTTCCTCACCGGCCGCACGGCAGCAGCGCTGTTGCGGCCGCCGTGGGACCTGCGGGCCTGGATCGAGCAGATGGAGCGCATCGGCGTGCGCTCGCTGGGCGTCACCTACGTCACCACCCTCTTCACCGGCATGGTGCTGGCGCTGCAGACCGCGTATTCGCTGCCGCAGATCGGCGTCAAGTACTACATCGGCACGGTGGTGTCGAAGTCGCTGGTGCGTGAGCTGGGTCCCGTGCTCATCGCCCTCGTCGTCGGCGGCCGCATCGGCGCCGGCATGACCGCCGAGCTGGGCACCATGAAGGTCTCCGAGCAGATCGACGCCCTGCGCTCGATGGCGGTCGACCCGGTGCGCAAGCTGGTGCTGCCGCGAGTGCTCGCCACCATGCTGATGCTGCCGGCGCTCACCATCCTCGGTGACGTGGTGGGCATCATCGGCGGCCTGATCATCGGCGTCACCGCCCTCGACCTCTCGGCCGGGTTCTACATGAACGACGTGCTCACCGCGCTGAGCCTCGAGGACGTCTGGAGCGGCCTCGGCAAGGCCCTGGTCTTCGGCTACTTCATCGCCATCATCGCCTGCCGCAACGGCCTCACCGTCCAGGGCGGCGCCGACGGCGTGGGCAGGGCGACCACCCGGACGGTGGTCACCGGAGCGATGTTCGTGCTGGTGTCGGATTTCTTTCTCACCCAGCTGTTCCACTTGATCTTCTAGATGAGGACCCGGCCCACCAACCCGGACGAGCGGGGACAAGCCCCGCCCCTACACCCGACGG
Source organism: Thermoanaerobaculia bacterium (assembly GCA_036001185.1). Lineage (GTDB taxonomy): Bacteria > Acidobacteriota > Thermoanaerobaculia > Multivoradales > JAIOJS01 > DASYQD01. Next base: position 1,079 of record DASYUP010000418.1, on the reverse strand, counting down.
GATCAACTCCGCTTCTCCTTCTTTCTCTCCCACGCCTTTGCGAACGCGTGAGCCGTCACGGACCACCGCGAGCGCCATGGGGCGCGCCGGGGGGAGGGCGCCCGCCCGCGCGCAGGCGCCGTCTGCGGCGCCGAGCACGGACGGGATACCCCCGGCTGGCGGGGCCCCATGGCGCCTCACGGATGTTGCGGTGCGTTGCGAAATGAATACCACCGAACCTGCCACAGCCGCCGCCGGCACCACCTCCGCGGACCCCGTCTTCCGCGTCCGCGGCCTCAGCAAGAGCTACGGCCGCAACCGCGTGCTCGACGGCCTCGACCTCGACGTCTGGCGCGGCGAGTGCCTGGTCATCCTCGGCCGCTCCGGCAGCGGCAAGAGCGTCACCCTACGGCAGCTCAATGGCCTCGAGAAGCCCGACGCCGGCAGCGTCGAGTTCGCCGGCACCGACCTCGTGCCGCTCGCCGAGAAGGACCTCTTCCCGCTGCGCCAGAAGATCGCCATGCTCTTCCAGAGCGGCGCCCTCTTCGACTCCATGGACGTCTTCGGCAACGTCGCCTTCCCCCTGCGCGAGCACAGCGGCAAGTCGAAGGAGGAGATTGCGCAGCGCGTCGCCGAGATGCTCGACATGGTCGAGCTGCCGGGCATCGAGGAGCGCATGCCGTCGGCGCTGTCGGGCGGCATGCGCAAGCGCGTGGCGCTCGCCCGCTCGCTGGCGCTCGAGCCCGAGGTGCTACTCTTTGACGAGCCCACCACGGGTCTCGACCCGATGACCTCGGACAGCATCGCTCACCTCATCGCCACCACCCGCCAGCGCGTCCGTACCACCTCGGTGGTGGTCACCCACGATCTCGCCCTGACGCGCACGGTGGCGAGCCGCCTGGCCTTCCTCGACGAGGGGCGCTTTCGCTTCGTCGGCACCTGGGAGGAGGCGGAGCGCAGCGACGACTCGCTGCTGGAGCACTTCCTGGCCGGGCGCCGGGAGGACGACTAAGTTGGCATCCGGGCGCGGCGCCCAGCTGCGCGTCGGCCTGCTGGTGATGGGGGCCCTGCTGGTGCTGATGGCGGGGCTCTTCCTCATC
>DASYUP010000417.1:0-2327 GCA_036001185.1 Thermoanaerobaculia bacterium | reverse complement strand
AGTCGGCGCCGCAGACGAGGACTCGCAGGCGTTTGCCCAGCGGGTCCTGGCCGGGCCACAGGCGCCGCGCGAGCCCTTCGCTGACGATCGTCACCGGCCGGCTGCCGGTGCGGTCCTGCGGCGTGAAGGCGCGGCCGCGATGCAGCGGGATGCCCAACGCCGTGAAGTAGCGCTCACTGACGATCCACTTCCAGGCGGTGACTGGCTCGGCATCGGTGCGACCTTCGACGGTAAGGTCCCCAGACATGCCGTCGCCGGTGAGCGGCAGATCGTTGGCGAGCGCCACCGCCGTCACCCCGGGCAGCTGCGGCACCCGCACCAGCAACTGGTCGAGCAGCGCCTCGCGAAGTGCCGGTTCGCCGTAGCGGGAGTCGGGCAGCGATAGCTGAAAGGTCAACAGCCGCTGTGTGCGGAATCCGGGGTCGACGGCGCGCAGCCGCTGGAAGCTGTGCAGCATCAGCCCAGCTCCCACCAGCAGTAACGCGCAGAGCGAGAGCTGGGCCACCACCAGCGCCTGCCGCAGCCGGCCGCTGGCACGCGAGACGCCGGCGGTGCGCCCGCCGGCCAGTGAAGCCCGCGCGTCGGCACGCGCGCCGACCCAAGCGGGCGCCAACCCGCACAGCAGCGTCACCAGCAGCGACACCGCGGCGGTGAAGGCCAGCACCCGCCAGTCGACGCCCACCTCCGGCAACCGCGGCACGTCGGCTGGGAGCATCGCCACTAGCGCGCGCGTGCCCCAGGCACCGGCCGCCAGCCCGGCGATCCCACCCAGCAGGCCGTAGGCGACGCTCTCCTCGAGCCCCTGCACCAGCAGCGCGCGACGGCCGGCGCCGAGCGCCGCCCGCAGCGCCAGCTCCTCGGCCCGCTCGACGGCGCGCGCCAGCAGCAGCGCCGCCACGTTGGCAACGGCGATCAGCAGCACGAGGCCGACGGCGGCGAGCAGCAGCGCCAGCCGCGGCGCCGCGTCGCCCACGAAGTGCTCGCGCAGAGGCACCAGCTCGATGCCATGGCCGCGATGGCGCGCGGCGTCGACGCCGCGCACCATCGCCGCAGTCTCAGCGCGCGCCGCGGCGAGGCTCACCCCCGGCCGTAGCCGGCCGACGACGGTGAGGTAGTGGACGCCCTCCTGGCGCCAGGGAGTGTTGGGCAGCAGCGGCAGCCAGAGCGTCGCCGGCGAGCGCCCGAGCGCCGGCGCCCCGGCGCCGAGCACGCCGACGACTTCGTAGGTCTTGCCATCGAGCACCAAGGCGCGCCCGAGGACGTCGCGACGGCCGCCGAAGCGCTCGCGCCACAGCTGGTAGCCGAGCAGCGCCGCCCGCGGACCGCCCTCGCGCTCCTCGCCGGGGGTGAAGCCGCGGCCCAGCAGCGGCTGCGCGCCGAAGAGGTCGAGGTAACCCGGCGTCACCAGGGTGGCGCGCACGCGCTGCGGCAGGTCGCCGCCGGTCAACGTCAGGCCCATCGACACCGACCCGGCGAGAAGGTCGAGCGAGCGCGAGCGCTGCCAGTCGAGAAGCTCGGGCAGCGAGGCGGGAGCCCGCTCGGCCGGCGGCTGCCGGTCCCACACCTCGACCAGCCGCTCCGCGTGCGGATAGGCCAGCGGCCGCAGCAGGTAGGCGTCGACGACGCTGAAGATGGCGGTGTTGGCGCCGATGCCGAGGGCCAGCGTCGCCACCACGGCGAGCGCCAGCCCGGGGCGGCGGCCAAGGGTGCGCAGCAGACGACGCAGGAGCGGCGAGCGCATCGGCTCCGCATCGTAGGGCAACCGCGGTGCCATCACGCAACTGCCGCCCAGCGAGACACTTGGCTTTCGCGGCGGGTCGGCGAGCCGTCCGGAACCGGCACCGCTGTTCCCTCCAGCGAACAGGCCGAGCGCGAGGACCGAATCGCCGCGATCGGCGCGCGCCTCGATGGCGTCCCGCCGTGGAGCCACGCCGGGCAGAGCGATAGGCTAGCTCGACGCCGCTGGGATTTCGATCAACGACCGCCAGAGAGACACTCGAGATGACCGAGACGATCTTGAAGCGCTTCGAGACTCCCGACGAAGTCCGTACGTTCGAGAAGGGTCGCTTCGAGATCGTCAGGCTCGCCGGCACGGTGATCGGTCGCGCCACCTACGAGCCGGGCTGGCGCTGGTCGAGCCACGTGGCCCCCCTCGCCGGCGCACCGCGCTGCACAGTAGAGCACCTCGGACTGGTGATCAGCGGCCGGGCCGCCGTCTCCTACGAGGACGGCACCGTCGACGAGCTCGGGCCGGGGACGATCTTCCACGTGCCCGCGGTTCCTCACGACAGCTGGGTGGTGGGCGACGAGCCTTACGTCTCGCTCCA
>DASYUP010000416.1:0-3736 GCA_036001185.1 Thermoanaerobaculia bacterium | reverse complement strand
AGGAGGAGCTCGAGCGCACGATCGCGGAGCAGCAGCGGGGCGGCTCGGCGCGGTAGTCTTGCCCGCCATGCCGGACCAGGTCGTCGTTCGCCACCTGCGCAAGCAGTTCCCCAAGGTGGTCGCCGTTGATGGCGTCGACCTCGCCGTCGCCGCCGGCGAGGTCTTCGGCCTGCTGGGCCCCAACGGCGCCGGCAAGACCACCACCCTCGAGATGATCGAGGGGCTGACGCCGCCCGACGCCGGCGAGATCGAGATCGGCGGCCTCGACTGGCGTCACCACGGGCCGCAGATCCGGGCCCGCATCGGCGTGCAGCTGCAGGCGACGAGCCTCTACAACAAGATCACCCCGCGCGAGGCGCTCGACCTCTTCGGCAGCTACTACCCGCGACGGCGTCCCACCGACGAGCTGCTGGCGCTGGTGCAGCTCGAGGACAAGGCCGACGCCTACCACGTGACGCTCTCCGGCGGACAGGCGCAGCGGCTGGCGCTGGCGCTGGCGCTGGTCAACGACCCCGAGGTGGTCTTTCTCGACGAGCCCACCGCCGGCCTCGACCCGCAGGGCCGCCGCTCTCTGTGGGAAGTGGTGCGGGGGATGAAGGCGGCGGGTCGCACGGTCATGCTCACCACCCACTACATGGACGAGGCCGAGGTGCTGTGCGACCGGCTGGCGATTCTCGACCATGGCAAGATCCTGCGCGCCGGCACGCCGGCCGAGCTCATCGCCAGCCTGGGCATTCCCAGCGTCGTCGAGCTCACCTTCGATGGCCCGGCGCCCGATCCGGCGAGGCTGCGGGCCCGTCTCGACAGCGCGGTGGAGGCGCGCGGCGACATCTGGGAGATCCCGACGACCGATCCCAAGACCCTGCTGCCGCGGCTGCTCACCGCCATCGAGGGCGAGCGGCTCGAATACAACCAGGTGCACGTGCGGCGAGCGACGCTCGAGGACGTCTTCCTGCACCTCACCGGCCGGAGCCTGCGCGAGTGAGGCGGCGATGAGCATGCCCAGGTCTTTGAACGTGCCCAAGTCTCGGAACGTGCCCAAGTCTCTGAGCGTGCCCAACTCCACGAGCGTACCCAAACCTCTCGCCCTCCTCGGGCAGCAGTTCCGCATCGAGTGGCGCCTCTACCTGCGCGACCGCGGCGCCATGTTCTGGACCTTCCTCTTTCCGCTACTGATGCTGTTCGGCTTCGGGGTGATCTTCCGTTCCGGCGGGCCGCCGGCGCTGACGCTCGTGCGCATCGCTCCGGCCCACGAGACGGCGCGCGACCAGGCGTTCGTGCGGGCGCTCGCCGAGTCGCGGCTCCGGGTCGTCACCCTCGCTGCCTCCGCCGCCGAGGAGCGCTGGCGCAAGGGGGAGACGACCGTGCAGCTCGAGAGCGTCGGCGACGGCTACCGGCTGCGGCTCAACAGCTACCTCATCATGCAGGGGCAGGTGGCAGCCCAGGCGGCGAGCCAGGCCTTCCTGGTGGCGCAGGCGCGGCTCAACGGCTCCCCCGAGCCACAGCGCATCCCGGTGGTGGTGGAGAGCCCCGGCCACGTGCACTCGGCGACCTACGCCGCCTTCCTGGTGCCCGGGCTCATCGGCCTCAACCTGCTGACCATGGGCCTGTTCGCCGTCGGCATGGTGACGGTCTCTTATCGCGAGAAGGGGAAGTACCGCCGGCTGGCAGTGACGCCGCTGCCGAAGTGGGTCTTCCTGCTCGGCCAGATCCTGCAGCGGGTCACCGTCGTCGTCGCCCAGACCGCGCTGCTGCTGCTCGCCGCCTGGCTGGGCTTCCAGATCACCAACCAGGGGTCTTATCTGCTGTTCGCCGGCCTCGTCGTCCTCGGCACCGCCACCTTCATCGCCATGGGCTTTGCGCTGTCGAGCTTCGCCACTACGGTGGAGACTTACGGCGCCATCTCCAACCTCGTCTTCTTCCCCATGATGCTGCTCTCGGGCGTCTACTTCCGGCTCGACAACGCGCCGGCCTGGCTGCAGAAGGCGGTCTTCGTGCTGCCGCTCTCGCCCTACCTGCGCATGCTGCGCGCGGTGTTCAACGACGGCGCGACGCTGGCGGGGCAGACCGCCGGCCTGGCGATCCTCGGCGCCTGGGCGGTGCTGTCGTTCGTCCTGGCGGTGCGGCGCTTCCGCTGGGTGTAGCGGCGCGAGTCGGCACCGCCGGTCCGCCTCCGCGGCGGCGCCGCTTCAGCCGGCGGCGGCGGCGGTCGCCGGCTGGTGCGCCGCCAGGAAGGTCTCGGGCCGGCTGAACACCTTCGCCATGTTCATGCCCTTCTTGACCGCCGACAGGGTGACCTTGCCGGTGGCGAGAGCGGCGCCCAGCTGCACGTAGGTCTTCACCTTCCCCTTGGTGCGATAGCGCAGGTCGAGCACGTGGCGCCAGAGGGCCGAGTACTCGCCGTAGAACTCGTCGAGCGGCAGCTTGGTGGGCAGCACGGCGTGGACGATGTCGTACATCTCCCAGTCGTGGGTCGTCACCTGGCGGCTGGCGGCGTCCCACAGGTCGGTGCCCGGTAGCGGGGTGAGGATGGAGAAGCCGCTGTTGTAGGCGCCCATCATCTCGATCCAGTCGCGCAAGCGGGTGAAGTCGTCGCGGTCCCACGCCGGGTCGACGATGAAGTTGGGGGTGAAGCCGACGCCGAGGTCCTTGAGGATCTCGATGGCGCGCACGTTGTTGCTGGCGGTGTTCTTCTTGTTGACCGCCTTGAGCCCCTCGTCGGTCACCGACTCGAGCCCGAGGAAGATGGCGAGCGAGCCGCAGTCCTTCCACATCTCGATGAGGTGGGGGAACTTGCAGATGATGTCGGTGCGCGTCTGCACGGTGAAGTACTTCTTGATGCCGGCGGCCTTGATCGCCTGTGCCATCTCCTCGCCGCGCTTGACGTTCATCCAGAAGATGTCGTCGGTGATGAAGATGCTGGGCGCGTCGATGGCCTTGAGCTCCTCGACGACGCGCGCCGGCGACTTCTCGCGGAAGGTGCTCTCGTGGAACTTCCAGACCGAGCAGAAGTTGCACTTGAAGGGGCAGCCACGGGCGGTCTCCAGCAGGGCCAGCGGCTTCCTGAAGTTGATGTAGTAGTGCGGGGCGTAGCGGGCGATCAGGTGGCGCGCCGGCATCGGCAGCGTGTCGAGCTCGCGGCGGGCCGGCGCGTGGCCGGTGGGGATCTGCTCGCCGCCGCGGTTGAGCACCAGCCCCGGCACCGCCGCGAGGTCGCGGTCGCGCGCGAGGGCGGCGATCAGCTGCGGCATCACCTCCTCGCCGTCGCCCACGGCGATGGCGTCGAAGAGGTCCTGCTCGAACCAGTGCGGCTCGCGCGAGGCGTCGTGGCCGCCCACCAACACGAAGGCGCGTGGCATCTCGCGGCGAACGCGCGCCGCCAGCCGCAGGGTGCGCTTGCGCTCGGTGGTGAAGTTGCACTGCAGGCCGACGACGTCGGGGTCGAAGCGCCGGCAGGCCTCCATACCCTCGTCCTCGCCGTCGATGCGGAGGTCGAAGATGGCGCACTCGTGCCCGATCTCCTCGAGCGCGCCGGCGACGCAGATGAGCCCCAGCGGCTCGACGAACGTCAGCATCTCGAGGCCGAGAATGCCCCCGATCGGTGGCTTGAGAAAAGCGACCTTCACCTCGATGAACCTCCGTCCTGGCGGCGGGAGAAAGGGACCGTAGGCGGAAGCATACAGGACCGCCTTCCGCCCCGCCCCCGCGGGCGAAGCCCGCTGCCGCCACCCCGCCC
>DASYUP010000415.1:0-5125 GCA_036001185.1 Thermoanaerobaculia bacterium | reverse complement strand
CCACCTCGTAGGCGAGCAGGCGGCTGCTCGGCGTGCGCGCCGCCGCCCCTTCGGGGACCGCCAGCACCAGCGTGTCGCGGCCGGTCCAGCCGAGGGAGGAGATGGCGCCGACGCCGGGCGGTCGCACCACCCGCTCGCTGTTCTCCTGCAGGTCGAGCAGCAGGACGCTGTCGGCGGTGCCGACCAGGGAGGCGCGGCGCAACACCGCCACCCAGCGGCCGTCGGGCGACCAGCGGAGCTGGCCGAGCGGCAGCGGGTTCTCCCGCGACACCTGGCGCTCGGCGCCGCCGTCGCTGGTCGCCACGCCGACCACCCAGCGCGTGCGCGACAGGCCGCGGATGAAAGCGACCTCGCGGCCGTCGGGCGACCAGTCGCCACCCACTGCGTCGGGCACCAACCGCTTCGCCTCACCCCCCACCGCCGACACCCGCCAGAGGTCGCTGCCCGCCTCGCGGCGGCGCACGAAGAGCAGCGCCACGCCATCGGGTGAGAAGCGCGGCACGGCGTCGATGCCGTCGGTCACCGCCACCTCGTCGCCGCTGGTCATCTGGCGGAGCCAGATGCGCGGCCGCCCGTCGCGGTCGGAGGTGAAGGCGACCAGCTTGCCGTCGGGAGAGGCGGTGGGCCACGAGTCGTTGCCCGAGTGGGTGAGCACGCGCAGCCGGCTCGGCGCCGGCGCATTGGCGTGGAAGAGCCAGCCGCCGATGACGCCGCCGAGCACCAAGGCGGCGGCGAGGGCAGCCAACAGCGGGGCGCCGCCGAGGCCCTCGCGGCGACGCGGGGGCAACATCTCGAGGCTGGCGGTGGTGCCGCCGCTGCTGCTCTCCCCCGCCAGCGCCTCGAGCTGGAAGGCGAGGTCGCGGGCGCTCTGGAAGCGCTCCTCGGGCCGCTTCTCGAGGCAGTGGCGCACCAGCCGCGCGAAGGCCGGCGGCACCCGCCGGCCGCTGGTGCCGGCGGGCGCGTCGAGCCCCTCCGGCTCCTCGCGCAGGATGGCGACCACCGTCTCGGCCAGCGAGCCGCGGTGGAAGGGCCGCTCGCCGGTGAGCATCTCGTAGAGCACGCAACCGAGGGCGAAGAGGTCGGCGCGGGCGTCGACCGGCTCGCCGCAGACCTGCTCGGGGGCCATGTAGCCCATCGTCCCCAGCACGCGTCCGGCCTCGGTGCGCACGTGCATGGTGGGGGCGTGCGTGTCTTCGGTGGGGATGGGCGCCTCGTAGAGGGCGACGCCGAAGTCGAGCACCTTCACCCGCCCATCGCGGGTGACGAAGAGGTTCTCCGGCTTGAGGTCGCGGTGGACGATGCCCTTCTCGTGCGCCGCCGCCAGGCCGCGGGCGATCTGTGCCCCCCACTCGGCGGCCTTGCGCGACGGCACCGCCCCCTGGCGCAGGCGCTCGCGCAAGGTTTCCCCCTCGAGCAGCTCGCTGACCGTATAGGCGATGCCGTCCTCGCGGCCGAAGTCGTGGAGGGCGAGGATATTGGGGTGCGAGAGGGCGGCCACCGCCCGCGCCTCGCGCTCGAAGCGGGCCACCGCCTTGGGGTCGTCGGCGATGTGGGCCGGCAGCACCTTGACCGCCACCTCGCGACCCAGCCGTGAATCGCGGGCGCGCCACACCTCACCCATGCCGCCCGAGCCGAGCAGCGCGACGATCTCGTAGGGGCCGAGGCGGGAGCCGGGCTGCACTTTGGCGATGTTTCCGGTGGGAGACCGGGCCATCATACGACGTCCGACCGTTCGAGAGCGTGCAAGCTCTTTCAGAGGAATGGTTTGCACAGAGGGGCCGAAGGGTGGCGGAGGCGTGGTCGGTGGTCTTGTATTACGCCTTGCTTACGCCTAAGCTGCTCCTCCGCCATGGCCGTCGACGACGACCCTCTCTTCCCCGACTCGCCACCGTCCCGCTCGTTGCGGTCCGCCGACGGCTCCCCCCATCCCGGCTATCTCTCTGCCGGGGCGCGCAAGGAGAAGCTGCGACTGCAACGCGCCGGCACCTCAGGCTCGCCCGGAGGCTCGCGCGGCAGGCGCAGCGCGGCACCTCCCTACCCCGAGCTGCGGGCGGCGTCGTCCTTCTCCTTCCTCGACGCCTCGTCGCTGCCCGAGGACCTGGTGGCGCGCGCCGTCGAGCTCGAGCTGCCGGCGGTGGCGCTGGTCGACCGCGCCGGCGTCTACGGCGCGCCGCGCTTCTACAAGGCGGCCAAGGAGGCCGGGGTGCGGGCGTTGGTGGGAGCGGAGCTGGCGCTGGGGGCAGTGATGCCGGAGGCGTCGAGATCGCTTCGTCGCTCCGCTCCGCGCGATGACGCTTCCCCCGTCATCGCGCGGGCGCGCAGCGCTCGTGGCGATCTCGATGGTACCGACGGCAACCACTCCACGACCGCTCGCCGCCGCGCCGAACCGTCGCCCGTCACCGGCGCCGCCGCCCCACCCCGCCTCACGCTGCTCGTCGAATCGCGCGCCGGCTACCAGCAGCTCTGCCGGCTGCTCACCGCCGCCGCGCGCGACAAGCCGAAGGGAGCGGCGAGCGCCACCTGGGAGGAGGTCGCCGCGCACGGCGCCGGGCTCTGCTGTCTCACCGGCGGCGACGAAGGGCCGCTGGCGCGGGCGCTCGCCGACGGCGGCCTCGACGCCGCGCGCCGGCAGCTCGAGCAGCTGGCCGCCCTCTTCCCCGGCCGACTGTGGGTCGAGCTGCAGCGCCACCGCCGGCGGGACGAGGAACATCGCAACGTGGCGCTCGTCGAGCTGGCGCGCCGCCTGCGCTTCCCTCTCGTCGCCACCAACGGCGTGCGCTACGCGCGGCGGGTCGACAAGTCGCTGCACGACGTGCTGGCCTGCATCCGCGAGCACACCACCCTGGATGCCGCCGGCACCTTGCTGGCGGGCGAACGTGAGCGACACCTCAAGGGGGCGGCGGAGATGGCGACCCTCTTCGCCGACCAGCCCGCCGCCCTCGCCGGTGCCCGCGAGCTGGCGGCGCGGCTCGACTTCACCCTCGCCGACCTCGGCTATCGCTTCCCCGACTTCCCGCTGCCGCCCGGCGAGACGCCGGCGTCGTACCTGCGCCAGCTCACCTGGAACGGCGCCCGCGCCCGCTTCCGGCCGCTCACCGCCCGCGCCCAGGCGCAGCTACAGAAGGAGCTCGCGCTCATCGAGAAGCTCGACCTCGCCGGCTACTTCCTCATCGTCTGGGACATCGTGCGCTTCTGCTGCCAGGAGCGGATCCTCGTGCAGGGTCGCGGCTCGGCCGCCAACAGCGCCGTCTGCTACGCCCTCGGCATCACCGCCGTCGACCCGGTGAAGATGGAGCTGCTGTTCGAGCGTTTCCTCTCCGAGGAGCGCGGCGAGTGGCCCGACATCGACCTCGACCTGCCGTCGGGTGACCAACGGGAGAAGGCCATCCAGTACGTCTACCAGCGGTACGGCGCCGAGGGCGGCAGCGGCGCGGCGATGACCGCCAACGTCATCACCTACCGCGACCGCTCGGCGGGGCGCGAGGTGGCGAAGGCCCTCGGCTGGTCGCCCGAGCAGGTCGACCGCCTCGCCAAGCAGCTCGGCGCCTGGAACCTCGACCGCGCCCACGGCGACCCGCGCGAGCTCGCCGCCGAGATGGCCGGCGCCGGCTTCGATCCCGCCGACCCGCGGGTGCGCCGCTTCGCCGAGCTCTGGCTGCGCATCCAGAACCTGCCACGCCACCTCGGCCAGCACTCGGGAGGGATGGTGATCGCCGCCGGTCGCCTCGACGAGGTGGTGCCGCTGGAACCGGCGTCGATGCCCGGCCGCGTCGTCGTGCAGTGGGACAAGGACGACTGCGCCGACCTCGGTCTCATCAAGGTCGACCTGCTCGGCCTCGGCATGCTCGACGCCATCGAGGAGGCGGTGCCGCTGGTGGCGGCGAAAGAGGGCATCCACCTCGACCTCGCGCAGTTGCCGCCCGACGACCCCAAGGTGTTCGGCATGTTGCAGCAAGCCGACACCGTCGGTGTCTTCCAGGTGGAGAGTCGGGCGCAGATGGCGTCGCTGCCGCGCAACCACCCCGAGCGCTTCTACGATCTGGTGGTGCAGGTGGCGATCATCCGCCCGGGGCCCATCGTCGGCGGCATGGTGCACCCCTACTTCGAACGGCGTCGCGGCCGCGAGGACGTGGTCTATCCGCACCCCAGCCTCGAGCCGGTGCTCAAGCGCACCCTCGGGGTGCCGCTCTTCCAGGAACAGATCCTGCGCATGGCGATGGTCACCGCCGGCTTCTCCGGCGGCGAGGCCGAAGAGCTGCGCCGCGCCATGGGCTTCAAGCGCTCGGTCGAGCGCATGGAGCACATCGAGCGGCGGCTGCGCGAGGGGATGGCGAGGAACGACATCCACGGCGAGACGCAGGACGCCATCGTCGCTTCGATCAAGTCGTTCGCGCTGTACGGATTTCCCGAGTCGCACGCGGCGAGCTTCGCGCTCATCGCCTACGTCAGCGCCTGGCTCAAGGCCTACCACCCGACCGCCTTCCTCATCGCCCTGCTCAACGCCTACCCGATGGGCTTCTACCATCCGGCGACGCTGGTCACCGACGCGCGCCGGCACGGCGTCGAGGTGCGGCCGATCGACGTCAACCGCTCGGGGTGGAGATGCCGCTGGGAGGAGCGAGAGGAGTCGGTGACGCCTGAACGATCGAGATCGCTTCGCTGCGCTCGCGATGACAACCCCCCCGTCATCGCGAGGAGCTCAGCGACGAAGCGATCTCGACGCCACACGGACCACGTGCGCGGCGCCTGCCGCCTGGGCATCAAGTTCGTGCGCGGCCTGCGCCAGAAGGTGGTCGAGCGCATCGAGGCCGAGCAGGCGCGCGGGCCGTTCCGCCACGCCGACGACCTGGTGGCGCGCTGCGCCCTGCATCGCGACGAGCTCGCCACCCTCGCCCACGTCGGCGCGCTGGCGAGCCTGGTTTCTCCAGACCATCGGGATGGGCTGACGCGCCGGCAGGCGCTCTGGCAGGTGGCGCTGGCGAGCCGGCCGGCGGGCGAGCTGTTCGCGGAGGACCCAGAGCGGGCGGGGACAAGCCCCGCCCCTACATCAGAAAAGGCCATCGCCATGGCAGAGGAGCCCTCCTCCGGTGTAGGGGCGGGGCTTGCCCCCGCCCGTGGTCCGCTG
>DASYUP010000414.1:0-3166 GCA_036001185.1 Thermoanaerobaculia bacterium | reverse complement strand
CATGTCGCGGCTGGAGCTTCGCGCGGGTTTGGCCACCGGTGGCAGCGCGGCGGGCGGGCTCGAGCAGCGGCGCGCGCAGGCCGGCCTCGTCATCGCCCAGATCGCAGCAAGCCTGGCCCTGCTCGTGGGTGCCACCTTGCTCACCCACAGCGCCCTTCGCGTCGATTCGGTGAGCGGTGGGTTCGCCCCGGGCCCGTTGCTCAGCCTGCGGGTCTATCTCGCCGGCGACGCCTATGACGACGACGGCGCCAAGGCGCGGGCGCTGCTGCGCGTGAGCGAGCGGCTGGCGGCGCTGCCCGGGGCGGCGGTGGCCGCGGCGACGGGGGCGATCCCCACCGATGACGGCGGCGCCACCGTGGAGGTGGTGCCGGACCCGGCGACTCCCGCGAGCGAGGCCACCGGAGTGGAGATGGTACCGATCACCGACGGCCTCTTCTCGACGCTGGGCGTCGCGTTTGTCGCCGGGCGCACCTTCACCCCTGCCGAGGTAATCGACCGGGAAGCCGAGGTGGCGATCGTCAACCGCCGCCTCGCCGCGGCGTTCTGGCCGGGAGTGGACCCACTGGGTCGCCGCATCGGTCTGGTGGATCCCGAGCGCACTCGCTGGTTGCGAGTGGTGGGCGTGGCGCCCGATCTCGTCTACGAAGAGATCGGCGAGGAGACGCCCCAAGCACAGCTCACCCTCTATCGCCCGTGCTCCGCGGTGGGCTGGCGCACCATGGCGCTACTGGTGCGCACGCAAGGGGACCCGGCGCCGCTCGCGGCCATGGTGCCGCGAGCGCTGCGCGAGATCGACCCTGGCCTCGCGGCCTACGACGTGCTCACGATGCAGCGGCGCCGCGTCTTGACCGCCTGGAGACAGCGCTTCCTCGGTCGCGTCTTCGGCGGCTTCGCCGTGCCCAGCCTGCTGCTCGCCTGCGTGGGCCCCTATGGCCTGATCTCCTATACCGCGGGCAGGCGGCAGCGCGAGATGGGCGTGCGCCTGGCGATCGGCGCACGCGGGGGCGACATCGTGCGCATGCTGCTGGGTGAGGGAGCGTGGTTGGCCGCGGCGGGCACGCTCATCGGGCTTCCGCTGGCGCTCTTCGGTGCACGGACCCTGAGAAGCCAGCTCTACCAGGTCTCCCCCCTGGGACCCCGGCTCGTGGGTGCTGCTGCCGGCAGTCTTGCTCGGCGCGATCCTGCTCGCCTGCTACGCGCCGGCGCGGCGAGCCGGTCTCGCCGATCCCTCGGCGGCGTTGCGGCAGGACTGAGGGGCCTTCCCAGCAATCAATCGCTGGGTTCCGGCAAGACAACCGAACTTTGTTTCTCCCGAGCCGCCGCAAGGTGGACTGACGGGCGGCCCGCCGTCGCCGTTGTCCGGCCGCGGGATCGGCAGTCGCGGGGACGAACAGCGTGCCTCACCGAGAGGCCGCCTTCCTCGCAGCCGAACGCTGCACGACGATTGGCACACGGGGTGCAGCCGCGTCCGTCACCTTCAAGCGGAGGGCGACCATGACCAGTCTCCGGCTCGACCTGCGTTTCGCCGCCCGTGCGCTCGCCCGCCGGCCGGGCTTCGCCGTCACCGTAACGCTGGCGCTCGCCCTCGGCGTGGGGGCGAACACCGCGCTGGTGAGCCTCGCGGACGCCTTGCTCTTCCGTGGCCTCCCCTACCCGCAGGCCGAGCGGCTGGTGCGTCTGTTCCCCCTCGACGTGAAGGGAAAGGAGACCAACGCGGTCTCCTACCCGGAGGTGGTCGCGCTTGCGCGCGCGAGCCGCACCCTCGATCGAGTCGTACCCTTCAGCAGCTCGAGCGACGTGGACCTCGCCCTTTCGGGGCACCCGCCGGCGCGCGCGCACGCGGCGCTCGTGGGCGGTGAGTACTTCCCGCTGCTCGGGGTACGAGCCGCCCACGGGAGAATGCTCGGCGGCGCCGACGATCGCGCCGGCGCGCCCGCCGTCGCCGTCCTCGCTGAACCCTTCTGGCGGCGCACCTTCGGCGCCGATCCCGCCGTCGTGGGACGGATCGCGCGCGTCAATCGGCAGGCGGTCGAGGTGATCGGGGTGGTCCCACTCGGCTTCCTCGGCGTCTCGCTCGATGATGCACCCGACCTGTGGCTGCCGATGGCCCAGGTGTCCGCGGTGCTGCCGCACTTTGCCGCCGTCCGTCCGCTCGAGGCGACCAACTTCGGCTGGGTGGACACGCTGGCGCGTCTCGCGCCTGGCGCCACGCCGGCTGCAGCGCGGGCCGAGGTGGAGCTGGTGCGGCGGGAGCTCGGCCGCGGCTGGGGCAAAAAGCTCGCGCCGCGGATGAGCGTGCTCCCGGCCCGCGAGGCCCTCATCGCCGCGAGTACACGGCCGCTCGCCCTGCGCACGGCATGGCTGCTCTTCGGGGCCGGCGCGCTGGTGCTGTCGCTCGCCGGCCTCGTGGCGGGCGTGTTGATGCTGCTGCGCGGCGAGCTGCGGCACCGCGAGCTCGCCGTGCGACGCTCGATCGGCGCCAGCAGCTCAGACCTCCTCCGAGTGGTGGCGTCCGAGGCCTTCCTCCTCGGCCTCGCGGGAGCGGCCGCCGGCGTCCTCCTCGCCCGCGCCTGGCAGCAGGTGCTCGTCGCGCTGCTGCCACCAGACTTCCCCCTGCTGCCGGCGGCCGTCAGTGACGCGCTCGGCGCGCGGCTGCTCGCCATCGCCTCGGCCGCCGGCCTCCTCGTGGCGCTCGTCGCCGGCGCGATTCCGCTGTGGCGCGAGCGGCGCCGCGACCCGGTCAGCTCGCTCGAGGGCGAGCGGCCGATGGAGGTTGCGGGCTGGCGGCTGCCGCTCCGCAGTGCCCTGATCGTGCTCCAGGTCGGCCTCTCGGTCGTCATTCTCTCGGCGGCCGGGCTGCTCCTGCGCACGCTCTGGAAAGCGAGCCGCGTCGACGCCGGGATCTCGACGCAGGGCGTCGTGCTCGCCTCCATCAACCTCTCCCGCCAGGGATACGACAAGGAGCGCGGCGAACGCTTCTGGCAGGACCTGCTGGCGGACCTCGCGGCCAGGCCCGGCGTCGACGCGGTGGCGCTCGCCAGGCACGTGCCCGTGGACGATTCCGGGATGTACACCACGATGGTGCCCGAGGGCTACCGGGCGGCTCCCGACGAGATGGTGGGGACCACCTTCAACGTCGTCAGCCCGGACTACTTCCGCGCTCTCG
>DASYUP010000413.1:0-5728 GCA_036001185.1 Thermoanaerobaculia bacterium | reverse complement strand
AGCGTCTCTCCAGCTCGTCGCGCAACGGCACCTCGACCCAGGCGGGGATGTTCTCCACGCTGTGGACGACGCCGCTCTCGAGGTCGACGACGCTTGGCACGCCGCAGCCGATGCCGGTCACCTCGGCGTCGAAGATGCCGTCGATGGCGCGGAAGAGCTCGCCGGAAACGACCTCCGCGCGCTCGCGGCCGGAGATCGGCGCCGCGGTGCTGCGCTCGAGCTCGCCGGCGCGCACCTTGCCCACGCGCACCTGCGTTCCCCCGAGGTCGATACCGACGATGGCCTGCTGGGACATGCTCAGCTCCTCTTTACCGATCGACCTCGGCGGCGAGGGCGTGCGCCCCTCCGGGCCGGGCCGTCGACCCGCCGGGGCGTCACCTGCCGCGAGTGGATGTACGGCGGCCGCAAGTATCGCGATCCCGGCGGTTGGCGAGACCCCGCGGCCCGGTCGGCGTCGATGCCGGCCGGGCCGCGGCGCGCGCGAGACACGCTCGGTCTCATAGGCTCGTACTGCAGGACTTGCGCGAAACGTTGCCGTCGAATACGAACACGCCTCAGGCAACGGGAGTCCAGTTGCAATCCAGAATGTCATTGCTCCTTGCCTAGGCCCCGAAAGGACACACTCCCCAATCCAAAAAAACGATGATCCGCAACTCCAAAATACCGTTGGCCCGCAGGAACCGGGTAAAACGAATTGCTAAATCGATTCACTGTGATAGCATCCTTCTCGCCGCGCTGTCAAGCGACGGCCCACCATTTTTCGGCCAATCCCATGGCATCCGGCCCAGCGGTCGCCGTCGAGATTCTCGCGACCGGGCTGGTGGCAGTGCAGGGGGAGGAGCAGAGCTATGAAGGAACGGCAGGCGAGGCGTGGCCGCCGCGCCGAGCAGGCGGCCGGCGAGCGCACCAGAACGGTGACCTTGAAGGACGTCGCCGAGCACCTCAGTCTCTCTCCGGCCACGGTGTCGCTGGTGCTCAACCGCGCGCCGGGAGCGAGCTCGATCCCGCCGGAGACGCAGGAGCGGGTCTTTGCCGCCGCCCGCGACCTCGACTACCGGCCCAACTACATGGCCCGCTCGTTGCGCAGCCGGCGCAGCTTCTCGGTCGGCGTGCTGGTGCCGGAGATCAGCGAGCCCTACGCCGCCGAGGTGATGAGCGGCATCGAGGGGCACCTGCTGCAGGAGGGTTACCACTACCTGGTGGCGAGTCACCGGCGCTCCAACGTCGACCTGCTGCACGAGTACGTGTCGCTGCTGCGCGATCGCGCGGTGGAGGGGCTCATCCTGGTCGCCAGCCAGATCGCCGAGCAGCCGGTCCTGCCGACGGTGGTGGTGTCGGGCCACGTGCCGCTGCCCGGGGTCACCAACGTGGTGATCGACCACGATCGGGCCGCCCGTGACACCTTCAGCCATTTGGTCGGCCTGGGGCACGAGCGCGTCGCCTTGTTCAAGGGCCAGCCCGGCAGCGCTGACACCGAGGACCGCTGGCGCGCCATCGTCGAAGCCGCCGCCAGCCGCGGCCTGCCGATCCGGCCAGAGCTCACGGTGCAGCTCTCGGGCGACGGGCAGAGCGAGTCCTTTTCGCCTGCCGACGGCTACCAGGAGGGCTACACCTTCGCCCGCCAGCTGCTGGCCCGGCAGGTTGCCTTCACCGCCCTCTTCGCCTTCGACGACGTCTCCGCGATCGGCGCCATGCGCGCCTTCCTCGACGCCGGGCTGCGCGTCCCCGAGGACGTCTCAGTCGTCGGCTTCGACGACATTCAGAGCGCCGCCTATCAGAATCCCACCCTCACCACCGTGCGGCAGCCGCTGCGGCGGATGGGGGAGCTAGCCGCCCAGATCCTGTTGCGCCGGGTGGCCAACGACGAGTCGGTCATCGACGGCTTCGTCACCGTCGAGCCGGAGCTGATCATCAGGGGCTCGACCGGACCGGTGCCGGCAAGGGCATGGAAGGAAGGGGAACGATGGGTCCAAGCAGGGACGTGACAGTCAAGGACGGGACAACCAAGGACATGACAGGTGACGACGTGACCAGCGAGGACGTGAGCATCGCACCCGTGCAACAGCCGCCCCCGGGGCGGGCGGCCCGGATCCGACTGGCGCTCGGCTTCTTGTTGCTCGGCGTGACGATGGCGCCCGGGCTGGCGGCGTCGGCGACGGATGCGGGCGGCACTGCGGCTGCCGCCACCGGCGCGCGAAGCGACGCGGGACCGGCGACCACCACCACCCTCGCCGCCGGCTGGCAGATCCACAGCGCGGAGGGCCTCGGGGCGACCGGCGCCGAGCTGTCCCGCCCCGGCTATGCCGGTAGCGGCTGGACGGCGACCGCGGTGCCCTCGACGGTGCTCGGAGCGCTGGTGAACAGCGGCGAGATCGAGGATCCCTACCACGGCAAGAACCTCGAGGCCGTCCCCGCGGCCCGCTTCGCGGGTCCCTGGTGGTATCGCACCGAGCTCGCCGTCGCCGCCCCGCTGCCGGCCTCTTCCCGCCTGGTCTTCGAGGGCATCAACTACAGCGCCGAGGTGTGGCTCAACGGCGAGCGCATCGCCGGCCGCGACGATCTGCACGGCGCCTTCCGCGTCTTCGAGCTCGACGTCAGCGGCCGCCTGCGGGCGGGCGCCAACGCCCTGGCGGTGGAGGTCTTCCCGCCGGTGCCCGGCGACTTCACCATCGGCTTCGTCGACTGGGACCCCAAGCCGCCCGACCGCAACATGGGGATCTGGCGCCCGGTCTCGTTGCGCACCAACGGCGGCGTCTCGCTCGACGACGTCTTCGTGCGCACCGACCTCGAGCAGCCGAGCTTCGCCACCGCGCGGCTGACCCTGGGTGCGCGCGTGACCAACCGCACCGATCGCAAACTGACCACCACCCTCCGCGGCAGAGTCGGCGACGTCGACCTCGCGCACAAGGTGACCCTGGCGCCGCGCGAGGAGCGACAGCTCTTGCTCACTCCCGCCGAGGTGCCGCAGCTCCTGTTGCGCGCGCCCCGCCTCTGGTGGCCGCACGGCATGGGCGAGCCGCGCCTCTATCACCTCGAGCTCACCGCCACGCTCGACGGCCGGGTCTCCGACCACCAGGCGCTCGACTTCGGGGTGCGGCAGGTCGCCGACTACCTCGACGCCGACGGCTCGCGCGGCTACATCGTCAACGGCAAGAAGGTGCTGGTGCGGGGTGGTGGCTGGACCGACGACCTGCTGCTCAGGGAGGACCCGCAGAAGCTCGCCGACCAGATCCGCTACGTCCAGCAGATGAACCTCAACACCATCCGCCTCGAGGGGTTCTGGGGCAGCACCCAGGCGCTCTTCGACCTCGCCGATCACCACGGCATCATGGTCTGGGTGGGCTGGAGCTGCCAGTGGGAGTGGGAGAACTACCTCGGCGCGCCGGTCGACGAGAAGTTCGGCGGCGTCGATACCGAGGCGGAGATCGAGCTCATCGACCGCTCGCTCCACGACCAGGTGGTGCGGCTGCGCAACCACCCGAGCGTCGTCGTCTGGAACCTCGGCAGCGACATGCTGCCGCACCCGACGGCGGAGAAGCGCTATCGCGCCACCCTCGCCCAGATCGACCCCACCCGCCCACCGCTTGGCGCCTGCTCGGTGCGCACCAGCGAGGTGAGCGGGCCCACCGGGGTCAAGATGAACGGCCCCTACGAGTGGGTGCCACCGAACTACTGGTACCTCGACAAGGAGCACGGCGGCGCCTTCGGCTTCAACACCGAGACCGGCCCGGGGGCACAGCCGCCGCCGGCCGACAGCATCCGCCGCATGCTGCCGAAGGAGCACTGGTGGCCGATCGACGACCTGTGGAGCTACCACTGCGGGCGCGGTGAGTTCGGCAACCTCGACCACTACGTGAAGGCGCTCGACGGCCGTTATGGCAAGGCCGCCGACCTCGACGACTTCGCGCGCAAGGCGCAGCTCGCCAACTACGAGGCCATGCGCGCCATGTTCGAGGCGTTCTCCCTGCGCCGCCCGGCGGCCAAGGGCGTCGTGCAGTGGATGCTCAACTCCGCCTGGCCGAACATGTTCTGGCACCTCTACGACTGGTACCTGGTGCCCAACGGCGCCTTCTATGGCGCCCGCGATGCCAACCGCCCGCTCAACCTCGGCTACGACTACGGCGAGCGCAAGCTGGTGGCGGTCAACGACACCAGCAAGCGGCTCGACGGCGTGACGGCCCGGGTGCGCGTCTACGACACCGCCTCGAAGCTGCTCTTCGAGCGCGCGCAGCCGCTGGCCCTGCCGGCCGAGAGCCGAGTCGAAGCGCTGGTGCTGCCGGCGATCGAGGCTGCCGGCAACGCCTACTTCCTCGACGCCCGCCTCGTCGGTAAGGACGGCGCGACGCTGGCGCGGAGCTTCTACTGGCTCTCCACCACTCCCGACGAGCTCGACTGGGAGAAGAACCAGTGGTACGTGACTCCCACCAAGCGCTACGCCGACCTCTCGGCGCTGTCGCGCATGGCGCCGGCGAAGCTCGAGGTGCAACATCGTTTCGAGACCACTGCCGAGGGCCAGGTGGTGCACGTCACCCTCGCCAACCCCGGCAACCAGCTCGCCTTCTTCGTCGAGCTGTCGGTGGTGGGCGACAAGTCGGGGCACCTCGCGGCGCCGGTGTTCTGGGATGACAACTACGTCTCGTTGCTGCCCGGCGAGCGGCGGGAGATCCGCGGCACCATCCCCGCCCATGCCCTCGCCGGCGAGCGGCCGGTCTTCCGTTTCTCGGGAATCAACGTCCGCGGCAACCAGGAGATCTCGCGATGACGAAGCGCTACCCGCTGATCGTGTTGCTGGTGTTCCTCATCTTCTTCGTCATCTCGTTCATCACCAACATCCTCGGTCCGCTGGTACCCGACATCATCGACGGCTTCAAGCTCAGCCTGGCGATGGCCGGCTTCCTGCCGTTCTCCTTCTTCGTCGCCTACGGGGTGATGTCGATCCCCGCCGGCATGCTGCTCGAGCGCTACCGTGAGAGGGCGGTGATGATCGTCGCCTTCGGGCTCGCCTTCGTGGGGTCGCTGCTCTTCGCCATCCACCCGACCTACAGCCAGGCGCTCACCTCGCTGTTCCTCATCGGCATCGGCATGACCCTGCTGCAGGTGGCGATCAACCCCTTGCTGCGCGCCGCCGGCGGCGAGGAGCACTTCGCCTTCTACTCGGTGATGGGCCAGCTCGTCTTCGGCGCCGCCTCCTTCGTCAGCCCCTTCGTCTACTCCTACCTGGTCACCCACCTCAAGGGCTACACCGGGGGCGGCGGGCCGCTGCTCGACGTGCTGTCGAAGCGCGTGCCGGCGACGCTGCCCTGGGCGTCGCTCTACTGGGTGTTCGCGGTGGTGACCCTGGTCATGGTGGTGCTGCTGGCCGCCATCCGCCTGCCGCGCTTCGAGCTCGCCGCCGACGAGCGGCCGGGCGCCTGGGCGACCCATCGCGAGCTGCTCAGCAACCGGACCGTCTGGCTCTACTTCGTCGGCATCTTCTGCTACGTCGGCTCGGAGCAGGGCATCGCCAACTGGGCCTCCAAGTTCCTCGCCACCTACCACGGCTTCGATCCCCAGGTGCAGGGCGCCCACGCGGTGGCCATGTTTTGGGGGCTGATGACCGCCGGCTGTCTGCTCGGGCTGCTGCTGCTCAAGCTGTTCGACGCGCGGCGGGTGCTGGTGGGCTTCGCGGTGGCGGCGATCGCCACCCTCGCGGCGGCGCTCTTCGGCCCGGCGCAGGTCTCGTATTACT
>DASYUP010000412.1:0-3329 GCA_036001185.1 Thermoanaerobaculia bacterium | reverse complement strand
GACCACCCTGCGTGGGGTGCAGCAGCGCTTCCCGGCCCTCGCCGGCGTGCCGCTGCCGATGCCCTATCCCTGGCTCGAGGGGCTCGACTGGGTGCACGAGCGCGAGCGCACCGGCGAGGGGTTCGGCCGCATCTACCTGCGCGGCGAGCTGCGCGAGCACGGCGGGTTCCGCGGCTATTACCTCTGGGCCTGGCTCTACAAGGTGCCGCTGGCGACGATGGCGTTGCTGTTTGCCAGCCTGGTGGTGGCCTGGAAGCGGTGGCGCGAGCTGTCGTGGCGCCGCGACCTCGCCTTCCTGCTGCTGCCGCCGCTGCTGCTCGCCATCCACCTCAACTTCTTCTTTCGCGCCCAGATGGGGGTCCGCTACTCGCTGTTGCTCTTCCCGCCGCTCTACGTCTTTTGCGGCGTGCTGGTGACCGACCGGCCTCGGCGCCCACGCCGGTTCCGCGTCGCCGTCGCCGTGGCGTTCGCCTGGCTGGTGGTGTCGGCGCTCTCCTGGCACCCCTTCTACCTCTCCTACTTCAACGAGATGGCGGGTGACCGGACGCAGACCTGGCGGCTGCTCGCCGACTCCAACCTCGACTGGGGGGGCAGCGAGTGGTACATCCGGCGCTGGCTGCAGGCGCACCCCGAGGCGACGCTGGAACCGCGCTCGCCGCAGACCGGCCGGGTGGTGGTGCGCGCCAACTTCCTGACCGGCGTGCTGGGCGACGACCGGTTTGCCTGGCTGCGTCCGCTGCGGCCGGCCGGCACCGTCGCCGCCTCCTACGTCGTCTTCGACGTGCGGCTGCAAGACCTGCCGACGGCCCGTCGCTAGTTGCCTGCGCGGGATAGAGCGCTTGCCCTCCGTCATCGCGAGCGAAGCGAAGCGATCTCGACGTCGCGGTGTCGAGATTGCTTCGTCGCTGCGCTCCTCGCAATGACGAGGTCGACCTTCCGGGGCAAGAGACCCTAGTGGTGGTCGGGCGTCGCCGCCGGTGCCGGCGTGACAGCGGGCGAGGCAGTGGCCGCTGGCACGGCGTGCCGCTGCCCGACGTAGCCGAGGTTGGCGAGCCCCTCGCGCGTCTCGGTGTCCATGGTCACCTGCTTGCGCGGCGCCGGGTGCAGGCGCCCCTTCCAGGCGCTCAGCACCTGCCGCATGAGGGCGAGGCGGGTGCGGTCCTCGCTGGCGAGGTTGTGCCGCTCGCCGGGATCGCGGCGCAGGTCGTAGAGCTCGTAGCCGCCGCCGTTCTTGCTGACGATCATCTTCCAGCGCTCGGCGTGGACGGCGAGCTGGTCGGTCCCCTCGGAGACGACGTAGCGGCTGGGGGCGTCGTGGCGCTCGCCGCGTAGCCACGGCACCAGGCTGCGGGTGCCGGCGGGCAGCGAGCCCACACCGGCGGCGTCGAGGAAGGTGGCGCCGGCGTTACGCTGCTCGGTGAGCCCGTCGACCACCTGACCGGCCGGCGCCTCCCACCAGGCGGGCGGCTTCCACACCAGGGGCACGTGCAGCAGCTCGTCATAGAGCGACTGGCCGTGAAAGGCGCCGCCGTGCTCGCCGAACTCCTCGCCATGGTCGCCGGTGACGAGGATCAGGGTGTCGTCGTAGACGCCGCGGCGTTTCAGCTCGTCGATCAGCTCGCCGATGCGGCGGTCGATGCCGAGCAGCTCCTCGTCGTAGCGCGCGCGCATGAGCTGGCGATCGGCGGTGGTGACCACGTATCCGCCGCTGCGCATCTGGTCGCGCAGCTGGCGCCACTCCTTGCACAGGTTGAGGGCGCTCGGCCCCTCGTCGAAGCGGCCGCGCAGGTCCTTGGGCGGGCAGTAGGGCCAGTGCAGCTCGAGGTAGTGCAGGTAGGCGAAGAAGGGCTTGCCCTCGAGGCCCTGCTGCCAGTCGAGGAATTTGCGCTGGATGTTGGCGGCGTCGCCGCTCTTCGGCTGCCAGAGGTCGAAGCCCTGCTGCAGACCGAAGCGGGTCGACAGCTGGTGCTGCTCGCCCACCATGCCGGTGGCGTAGCCGGCCTGGCGCAGCCGCTCGGCGACGGTGACGACCGAGTCGTCGAGGGCGGCCGCCGGCGCGCTGGGGTCGTCGACGAGGTCGAGTAGGCCGTGCTCGCTGGGGTAGAGGCCGGTGAGGATCGAGGGCAGCGACGGCCGCGTCCAGCTCGCCTGCGAGTAGGCGCGCGAGAAGCGGGTGCCCTGCCGCGCCAGCTCGTCGATGTGGGGTGTCGTCGGCCGCCGGTAGCCGGCCACCGACAGCTCGTCGGCGCGCAGGCAATCGACCAGCAGCAGCAGCACGTTGGGCGGCCGGTGCGGCTTGGCGCGGCAGGCCGCCAGCGGCGTCAAGACCAGGGCGACGGCGAGCAGCGGCAGCAGCTTGCGCATGGGAGTGGCACCAGCCGGCACCGGCGGGCGGCGAGTATAGCGGGCTAAACTCGCGGCCCGGGAGGCCACAAGTTGCTGCACGGCCGTCGCATCGTCGTGGTGATGCCGGCGTACAACGCCGAGCGCACCCTGCGCAAGACCTTCGCCGAGATCCCCCACGATCTCGTCGACGAGGTGCTGCTCACCGACGACGCCAGCAGCGACGAGACGGTGCGTGTCGCCCGCGAGCTGGGCATCACCACCCTGGTGCACGAGCGCAACCGCGGCTACGGCGGCAACCAGAAGACCTGCTACGCGGCGGCGCTCGCGCGCGGCGCCGACATCACGGTCATGTTGCACCCGGATTACCAGTACACGCCGCGGCTCATCAGCGCCATGGCGGCGCTCATCGCCGGCGAGGTCTACGACGTGGTGCTGGGTTCGCGCATCCTCGTGGGCAGCGCCGTGCGTGGCGGCATGCCGCTATACAAATACGTCGCCAATCGCTTGCTGACACTGGTCGAGAACGTGGTGGTGGGCAGCAAGCTCTCCGAGTTCCACACCGGCTACCGGGCCTTCTCGCGCCGCGTGCTGGAGACGCTGCCGCTGCTCGAGGGCTCCGACGACTTCGTCTTCGACAACGAGATGCTGCTGCAGGCTCTCTTCTTCGGCTTCCGGGTGGGCGAGATCAGCTGCCCGGCGCTGTACGAAGAGGACTCCTCGTCGATCGGTTTCCGTCGCAGCGTCGTGTACGGCCTCGGCGTGCTCGGTACAGCCGCGCGCTTCCGACTGGCGCGCTGGGGAGTGGCGCGCCCCCGCCTCTTCGACCCCGCCGGCCGCAAGCTGACCGCGGTGGACGCTCCCGCCGATGGCGTCGTCGCCGCGTCCTCGCGCTGAGCCGCCGGCGAGCTGGCCCGCTCGCCACGCCGGCGCCCTCGTCGCCGTCGTCTTTCTCGCCCATGGCCTCGCCACCCTCGGCGACTATG
>DASYUP010000411.1:0-3330 GCA_036001185.1 Thermoanaerobaculia bacterium | reverse complement strand
CCGCTGGTTCGTGACCGGCGCCGTGCCGCTGCGCGACGAGCACGGAGGAGTGGTCTCCTGGTTCGGCTCGACCACCGACATCCACCAGCAGAAGGAGATGGAGCAGGCGCTGCGCCACGCCGACCGCCGCAAGGACGAGTTCCTCGCCACCTTGAGCCACGAGCTGCGCAATCCGCTGGCGCCGATGGGATACGCGCTGGACCTCTTGCATGAGGCGGGGAACGACGCGCCCACCATCGAGCGGGCGCGGACGATGATGGAGCGCCAGCTGATCCACCTCGTTCGCCTGGTCGACGACCTGCTCGACATCTCGCGGGTGACGGCCGGCAAGCTGCAGCTCGAACGCGGGGCGGTGGCGCTGTCGACCATCGTCGACAGCGCCGTCGAATCGAGCCAGCCGCAGATCGAGGCCGGCGGCCAGCACCTGGAGGTGGAGCTGCCCCTCGAGCCGCTGGTGGTCGACGGCGACACGACGCGCCTCTCCCAGGTGCTCACCAACCTGCTCAACAATGCCGCTCGCTACACTCCGCGCGGCGGCAGCATCCGGCTCGCCGCCGAGCGCCGCGGCGACGAGGTGGCGTTGTGGGTGCGCGACACCGGCATCGGCCTCGCCCCGGGGCAAGCCGAGCGCATCTTCGACCTCTTCGTACAGGGGCGGGAGGCGGCGCAGTCCCAGCGCGGGCTCGGTGTGGGGCTGGCCCTGGCGCGGGCGCTGGTGGAGCTGCACGGCGGCCGCATCGCGGCCAGCAGCGACGGCCCCGGGCTGGGCGCCGAGATCCTCGTCCACCTGCCGCTTCTGGCGACGGGGTCGGTGATCGAGGCAGCGGCGAGGGCGGCCGCTCCACTGGCATCGCCGCCCTGAACGATCTGGCCGCGCTCGACGCTATTCTCGCCACGCGCGCGGCCGTCGCCTAGACGTCGCCGCCGCGCGGAGGAGGGTTGGCGGATGCGAGCGCACACCGAATACCTGACGTTCGAGCTGCCGGCGCGAATGGCGTTCCGCAAGATCACCGGCGACGTCGAAGCGGCGGTGCGCCGCAGCGGCGTGCGCGAGGGGATCGTGCTGGTCAACGCCATGCACATCACCGCCAGCGTCTTCATCAACGACGACGAGCCGGGGCTGCACCAGGACTACGCCGCGTGGCTGGAGCAGATCGCGCCCTTCGACGCCTCGCCGCAGCGCTACCGGCACAACCGCACCGGCGAGGACAACGCCGACGCCCACCTCAAGCGGCAGGTCATGGGCCGCGAGGTGGTGGTGGCGATCACCGCCGGCAAGCTCGACTTCGGGCCCTGGGAGCAGATCTTCTACGGCGAGTTCGACGGCCGGCGGCCGAAGCGGGTGCTGGTGAAGGTGCTGGGGGAGTGACGCTGTCGCCGGCGCCGCCGTGGCAGATCTGGATCGACACTGGCGGGACGTTCACCGACTGCCTGGCCCGCGACCCGGCGGGCGCGCTGCGGCGGGCCAAGGTGCTGTCGAGCGCCTGCCTGCGTGGCACGGTGCGCGAGCGGCGCGGTGAGCGGCGCCTCGTCGTCGGCGGGCTGGGCGCGCTGCCGGCGGGCGGCCTGCCGGGCTGGACCCTGCGCGCGCTCGGCGGCGAGGCGGCGGTGCCGGCGCTGGGCTGGGACGGTACCGAGCTGACCCTGGGGGCGGCGGCGCCGCGCGGGCTCGTCGCCGGCGCTCCCTGCGAGCTGGCGTCGCCGGAAGAGGCGCCCGTGCTCGCCTGCCGGCTGGTGACCGGCACCGCCGCCGACGCGCCGTTGCCGCCGCTGCGGCTGCGACTGGCCACCACCCTCGGCACCAACGCGCTGCTCGAGCGGCGCGGCGCGCCGACGGCGCTCTTCCTCACTCGCGGCTTCGGCGACCTGCTGGCGATCGGCACCCAGCAGCGACCCGAGCTGTTCGCGCTGGCGGTGGTGAAGCCACCACCGCTGCACGCGCTGGTCGTCGAGGTGGTGGAACGCACGGCGAACGACGGCACCATCCTGGTCGAGCTCGAGCTCGAGGGGGCACGCCAGGCGGCCGCGGCGGCGCGCGCGCAGGGGATCACCGCCGCGGCGGTGGCGCTGTTGCACAGCTTTCGCCATCCGCGGACCGAGCTGCGGCTGGCCGACGCGCTGCGGCAGCTCGGCTTCGAGCACGTCTCCGCCTCGGCCGAGCTGGCGCCGGTGCAGGGCTACCTGACGCGCGCCGAGACGACGCTGGTCAACGCCTACTTGGCGCCGATCCTCGAGGGGTACCTGCGGCGGATCGCCGCGGCATCGCCGGTGGTGCTGGTGATGACCAGCGCTGGCGGGCTGGTGGCGGCGGAGCGATTCCGCCCCTACGAGGGATTGCTCTCCGGCCCGGCCGCCGGTGTCGTCGGCGCCGCCGAGGCGGCGCGTCGCAGCGGCCTGCAGCGAGCGGTGACGTTCGACATGGGGGGAACGAGCACCGACGTGGCGCGCTGGGATGGGGCGCTCCCCTGGGTGTTCGAGCACCACGTGGGAGAGGCGCGGCTGCTGGCGCCGGCGGTGGCGGTGGAGACGGTGGCGGCGGGCGGCGGCTCCATCTGCTCGTTCGACGGCCGCCGGCTGCGGGTGGGACCGGAGAGCGGCGGCGCGCGGCCGGGGCCGGCTTGCTACGGCGCCGGCGGACCGCTCTGCGTCACCGACGTCAATCTGCTGCTCGGTCGGCTCGAGCCGGCGCGCTTCGAGATCCCGCTCGACGCGGCGGCGTCCGAGCGCGCCTGCGCTGCCCTCGAGGCGACCCTCGTGGCGGCGGGGGAGGCGCTGCCTCGCGAGGAGCTCCTTGCCGGCCTGCTGCAGATCGCCAACGAGCGGATGGCGGAGGCGATCCGCGAGATCTCGGTGCGCCAGGGCTACGACCCTGCCGCCTATGCGCTGCTCGCCTTCGGCGGCGCCGGCGGCCAGCACGCCTGCGCGGTGGCCGAGCTGCTCGGCATCGACACGGTGGCGGTGCCCGCTGACGCCGGCCTGCTCTCGGCCCTCGGGCTCGGCGTGGCGCGCATCGAGCGCGTGGCCTCGCGGCAGGTGCTGCAGCCGCTCGCCGCGGCGGCGCCGCTGCTGGCCGGTTGGCTCGGTGAGCTGGCGGCGGCAGCCAGCGCCGAGGTGGCGGCGCAGGGCGCGGCCGCCGGCGAGGTGGTGGTCGAGCGGCGGCTGCTCGAGCTGCGCTACGCCGGCCAGGAGAGCACCGTCGAGGTACCGTGGGCCGATGGCGACGACGTCGCCGCCGCTTTCGCCGCGCGCTATCGCGAGCTCTTCGGCTACGTTCCCGCGGCGCGGCCGGTGGAGGTGGTGACGCTGCGCGTGGCGGCGGCGGCGCAGCCG
>DASYUP010000410.1:0-3630 GCA_036001185.1 Thermoanaerobaculia bacterium | reverse complement strand
TTTGGGGCTGGCCCTCGCTGGCTGTCTGGCCGGCGGTCTCGTCCTGACCGCCGCTTCCCAGGCCCAGGAGGATAACCCCTGGACCACCGAGGACATCATCGACGAGCACATCGACGTGGATGCCCAGTACGCCCTCATGCGCATGATGAGCCACGACGACGTGGCGGCGCACATCGACGCCTCGGCGATCCTCTCGGCGGTGAAGGCCGGCGACCTCGCCGGCGTCTATCAAGCCGATCGCGAGGTGCCGGCGCAGCGGGTGCGCGCCAAGGGCGGCAACTGGTGGCAGGTGGTGCCGGCCGGCTTCGACGCCGTCTGCTACGGCGCGGGCGGCAGCGAGACGCCGATGATCATCTATCGCAAGGGCGTCGGCGGCATCCCCTCCCGCCTGGACCCGGCGCTGCGCAGCGCCTGGGCGAGCTGCCACATCACGCCCGCCGAGCCGCGACCCTACAAGGTGACCATCCACAAGCCGCCCCCGCCGCCCCCACCGCCCGATGACGACACACCGCCGGCGCCCGACGCCGGGCTCACCGTGCGCGTCGTCTCCGGCGACGGCAAGGCGGTCAGCGGCGCCCAGGTCTCCACCATCCACAACGGCGGAGGCGACACGCTCACCACCGGCGACTCCGGCACCGTCACCTTCGGCAGCGTGCCCGCCGGCATCGTCGACATCGACACCGTCGGCCCCACCAGCTGCTCGGACGACTGGAGCGAGGTGACGATGGGCAGCGAGCCGATGACGTACGAGGTGATCCTCGACTGCAGCGTCCCGCCGCCGCCCCCGCCACCGGAGCAGTGCGACGCCGAGAAGTACAGCGCCGTCTTCGACCCCTGCGGCCGCGCCGTGCTCGACGGGGCCGTCGACTGCCTGAAGGACGCCTACACCGGCTACCCGAAGTGCGCCGTCAGCAACGACTGGAAGTGCGCCGGCAAGACGCTGGGCAAGTTCTGGCAGTGCAAGTCCAAGCTCGACCACAAGCGCGCCATCCAGGAGTGCAACGACAAGGCGAACGCCGCCTCCAACTGCAAATACAAGGGACCCCTGGATTGAGCGGGATCGCGCGGCGTCAGGTCCGGATGGCGGGGGCGGCGCTGGCCGTCGCCCTCGCCGTTGGCCTGACGCCCCCACCGGCGCGGGCCGGCGTCGGTGACGTCGTCGAGCCCTGCGCCGGCGCCGGCGCCACTGACCTCATGCACTACTGCTGCAAGGAGGAGCGCAGCATCCCGCTGCTGCTCCTCCCCGACTTCGCGGGCAGCGGGCTCAGCCAGGCGTGGATCGACCGCACCCGCGAGATCCTCGGCCCCCACAACGTCAGCGTCTACGCCACCTACGGCGGCGGCGAGGGGCTTCCCGACTCGCGCACCGCCGCCAACATGCCCGAGCTCTGCAAGGAGATCATCTACGCCCTCGGCTCGAGCATCGACAAGCTCAAGCACAAGCTGCCGGTCGTCTTCATCACCTACGCCAGCAGCCCGGCGGAGGCGGGTCCCGACTCCTACGGCATGTACATCGGCGACCTGCAGCAGTCCTGCGAGGCGCCGCTGCGCGAATGGTTCGCCGACGATCCCGAGAAGCTCGAGCGTCTGCTGAACAACCTCGACCACTACCAGGTCGTGGTGCTCAACTCCTACAAGCTCGAAGACGGGGCCTGCCTCGACGCCCTGGCCCACGAGATCGGCCACGCCCACGGGCTGGGTCACGACGGCGACGCCGGCAACGTCATGTTCTCCTGCGATCCGAGCAGCCCGCGCGACGGCCTGAGCCAGATCCAGGTGGCGAAGATCTGCGCCCCCAAGCGCTTCAACGACATCCTCACCCTGCCCTGAACCCACGCCACGATGGGGCCGCGCCACCACCCCGTCATCGCGAGGGCCCGTAGGGCCCGTGGCGATCTCGAAGTCGAGATCGCCACGTCGCTTCGCTCCTCGCGATGACGCGCGCGCGGTCTCGCCGCACCTCAGGTCGTCGCCGCCGGCGCGGCCGCCCACAGCAGCACCCCGACGGCGACGAACCAGACCGCCTCCGCCAGCACCACCAGGCCGAAGACGTGGATGCTGTCCCACATGTGCCCTGAGAAGGCGACGGCGAGGACGAGCAGGCATACCACGATCCCCAGCCACCCAGCCCACAGGGCGAGCCCGCGACCGCGGAGGATGGCCAGCGCCCAGAGCAGGATCGCCACCGCCGACGCCACCACGAAGACCTGCGCGAACCCGCGGTTCAGCCAGGCGGTGTAGCGCAGCATCATGTGCCAGGCCCCGTTCGGTCCCTCGCCGCTCTCGAGGATCGCGCCGACGGCGCGCGGCGCGACGAGGCCGCTCATCACCGCCGCGCACGTCACCGCTGCGCTGGCGAAGGCATAGGTGACGAAGGCCATCACGGCGAGCCGATTGGGCGCTCGGAGACGTTGCGTGAGAGCGAGGGTACCGAGGAGCATCAACGGCACTGCCGCGAGCGCCATCCCGTGCACCACCACGTTGCGATGCACTGCCGCCGCCTGTCCCCCGGGCGACAGCAGGTCGTGACCCGTGGGATGGTGCAGCATCACCAGCAGGCTGCTCAGCGAAGCGACGATCAAGGCCGCACCACCCAGCCGGTTGTCGTTCATGGAGCGCAGTGTAGGCTCGCTCTGGCGTCGCATGAAACGAAACCGAACAAAAGCGCGGCCATTGTCCGGGAAGACCCGGTCCGGCAAGACCAGGCCCAGCCCCACCCCGCCCGCCTCTAACACGGTATCGGTGAGCCCCACTGCACCGTCAGCAGCGCCACCACCCCCCGACGCCCGCGTCCGCCGCACCCGCGAATCCCTCGGCGACGCCCTCGTCGCCCTGATCCACGAGAAGCCCTTCTCGGCGATCAAGGTGCAGAACGTCCTCGACCGCGCCGAGGTCGCGCGCTCCACCTTCTACGCCCACTACCGCGACAGGGACGACCTCTTCCGCAGCGACGTTGCGGACTTCTTCTCCCTCTTCTGCGCGCACCTCGAGCGCGGCGATGACGCCGGCGACCGCCTGGCGCCGGTGCGCGAGCTCTGCGCCCACGTCGGCGACGAAGCGCACGCCTTCGTCGCCGCCCTCGCCGCCACCGACAAGCTCGACGAGGCAATGGCGGTGGGTCGCGAGATCGTCACCGGCACCATCGAACGGCGGCTCGCCACCCTGCCGCGCGGCCGGCTGGTGGCGCCGGGCGTGCGGCCGGCAGTGTCGCAAGCGCTCGCCGGCGCCCTCTTCGCCCTGCTCACCTGGTGGCTCGAGAGCGGCATGCCCGCGTCACCGGCGCAGATGGATGAGCTCTTCCACCGCCTGGCCTGGTCGGGCGTCGGCGCGCCGGCCGCAGCGTGGCGCGAGCCCTGAGGCGACGGCGCGGACCATGCTCGCCGACTGCGACCTGGTGATGAAGGGGGGCATCACCAGCGGTGTCATCTACCCGCCGCTGGTCGCCCGGCTCGCGCGTCGCTTCCGGCTGCGCAACATCGGCGGCACCTCTGCGGGAGCCATCGCCGCCGCCGCGGCGGCCGCCGCCCAGCACGGCGTGCGGCACGGCAATGCCCATGCCCTCGAGGAGCTGGCGGCCCTGCCGGCGGTGCTGGGCAAGCCGGGCGCCGGCGGCCAGGGCTCCATGCTGCG
>DASYUP010000409.1:0-2651 GCA_036001185.1 Thermoanaerobaculia bacterium | reverse complement strand
CAGCTCGGCGTGCGCGTGCTCGAGGCACTCGGCTTCAAGACCGGCTTCACCCACATGGAGTGGTTCCGCAAGCCCGACGGCGAGGCGGTGTTCGGCGAGATCGCGGGGCGGCCGCCGGGAGCGCGCTCGACAGAGCTGATGAACTACGGCTGCGACATCGATGTCTTCCGCGGCTGGGCGGAGGCGGTCTGCCACGGCCGCTGGTCGCAGCCCATGGAGCGCAGGTACAACGCGGCGGTCATCTTCAAGCGGGCGCAGGGGCAGGGGCGCATCAAGCACATCGAAGGGCTCGAGTCGCTGCTCGAGCACTACGGCGAGTGGATCGTCAACGTCAACCTGCTGCCGCTCGGTGCCCCGCGGCGCAACTGGAAGGCGACGCTGATCTCCGACGGCTACCTGATCGTCCGTCACCCCGATCTGAACAGCTGCCTCGAGATGGCCGATCGGGTAGGAACGCACCTGCGGCTGGTCGCTGGCTGAGGATCACCGCGGCCGCAGCCGCTCGTAGTCCTCTGGCGTGTCGACATCGTGCAGGGTGCCGGGATCGTCGACCGCGACCTCGTGCACGGCCCCTGCGGCGAGCTCGAGGATGCGGCGCAGACCGCCCTCATGAATCGCCAGCTCGGGGATGCGCTGCTGCCAGGCCGGGGCCAGCAGCAGCGGGTGGCCGCGCTTGCTGCCGCGCCCGTCGCCACAGCGGGGGACGACGACGCCTCCCTCGCGGCGGTAGACGGTCAGCAGGGCAACCACCGTCTCGGCGCGCAGGGCAGGAAGGTCGGCCGGGCAGACCACCAGGGGGTCGGGAGTCGTGGGGGCGAGCGCCGCCAGGCCGGCGAGGACGCTCGACAGCATCCCCCGTGCCGGATCGGCGTTGACCACCCGGCGGACCCCGGCCGGCGGCTGCCAGCCGGCGAGCGGCCCGGCGGCGGCGACGACCACCACCGCCTCTTCGACGCCGCCGGCGAGCAGCGCCCTCAGGGTGGCGCCGATGACCGTCTCCAGGCCCCACGGCAAGAGCAACTTCGGTCGGCCCATGCGCGTCGAGCTGCCGGCGGCGGGGACGATGGCGAGCGGGCGGGGGCCGTGGCCCGGCTGGCTGGCCTGGGAGGGCATTTTGCAGTCGTTTCAGCGACTTGCTATTCTAACTGGCCATGCCTGACAGCCCTGGTGTTGGGCCGACCAAGGCCCTGCTCGCGCGCGCGGGCGACTGCTGGTGTGCCATCCCCCTCGACGACCTGCGGAGGGTGTTGCCGGCAGTGAAGCTCCACCCGCTCCCGGGAGCGGGGTGGGAGATCGCCGGCCTCGCCGAGGTGGAGGGCGAGCCGCTGGTGGTGCTCAACCTCGAGCGGCTGGTCGAGGCTCCGCCCGGTGCTGCCGCCGACTTTCCGGTGACGCTGGTGGTGGCCGCCGGTGCGCGGCGCGAGACCATCGGGCTGGCTGCCGACGAGGCGGGCGACATCGTGCTGCTCGATCCGGCGCGGGCGAGCGGCGAGCGGCGCGGCGTGGCGGCGGGGGAGCTGGCGGTCGGCGACCGGCTGGTGCGCCTCGTCGCGCTGGGCAGGCTCGGAAGCGAGTCGTGAGCGGACGCTGGCTGCTGCTCCGCCGGCTCGACGCGCTCTGGGCGGTGCCCAGCGCCGCGGTGCGGGAGGTGCACCGGGGCGACGACGGCACCATCGTCACCCTTGGCTCCAGCAGCTCGCTGCAGGCGGACGAGGTGCTGTCGATGACCCCCGAGCTGGTGTTGCGCGGCGTCCCCAGCTGCCTCGCCCTGCAGCCGCTCGCCGGCCTCGCGGTGTGGCAGGGGGAGCCGGTCCTCTGCATCGACCCCACAGCGGCGCTGCCGCCGGCGCTCCGTCGCCGAGCGGCAACCGACACGACGGAGGAGCGCGATGCGCGAGACCCCTGAGCGATCACCGGCGGCGCTGGCCGACCAGGCCGCCCGCCGCCGGCTGCGGGTGGGCCTCCTCGGCAGCGGCATGGTGGTGGCGGCTGCGGTTGCCGCCCTCGCCGGCGGCGCCGCTCCCGCGGTCGCCTGGGGGGCGGTGCTGGTCGCCGTCGTCTGCCTGTTCGCCCTGCTCGCCGGCGAGGCCACCGACCGGCGCCGCACCGCCGAGGCTTTCACCCGGCTCGAGGCCGCCTGCGCGCAGCACGAGCAGACCATCCGCGGCGTGCTCGACCGCCTCAAGACCGGCGACCTGGTGGAGGCGGCGCGTCGGATCGAGGCGCTTCCCCGCCAGCTCGCCGTGGAGGTGGAGCGTGCCGCCGGCGCCCTCGCCAGCCTGGTCAAGCGCATCCAGGGCAGCTCACGCGAGGTGTCGGTGGTGGGAAGCGACGTGCAATCGACCGCCGCCGACCTCGCCTCCGGCTTCTCGCAGCAGTCGGCGGCGGTGGTGGAGATCACCGCCACCATCGAGGAGCTGGCGCGCACGGCGGCACAGATCGCCACCAACGCCGAGCGCCAGGCCGAGCTCGCCGCCCAGGCCGAGTCGGGGGGCAACCGCGGCGCCAGCGCCGTCGACGCCGCCGTCGAGGGGCTCGACGGCCTGCGCGAGCGCATCGTCGGCATCGCCACCCGCGCCGACAGCCTGGGCAGCCGCTCCAAGGAGATCTACCGCATCCTCGACCTCATCAACGAGATCGCCCAGGAGACC
>DASYUP010000408.1:0-3785 GCA_036001185.1 Thermoanaerobaculia bacterium | reverse complement strand
GGCGGTCCAGCCCTCGGTGGCCCACGACATCCAGATGGTGCCGGGCGTGAAGACGGCGTTGTTCGGCGGCGAGGGGCTGTTCGTCGCCAGCCTCACCGGACCCGGCAAGGTGTGGATCCAGTCGCTGCCCTTCAGCCGCCTGGCGAGCCGCGTGTGGGCGGCGGCGCCCAAAGGCGGCGGCAAGAGCACCGACCAGGGGTCGGTGCTCGGCGGGCTCGGCAACCTGGTCATGGGCGATTGATCGCCCGCTGCGCCCTGGCGAGCGCTGCGCTGCTCGCCCTGCTCCTGCTCGGCGGCGCGCCGGCCGGCGCCGCTTCGCCGCCGGAGACGGTGGCGCGGGTGCGCGACCAGGTCTACCCGGCGCTGGTCAACATCACCGTCGTCTACCAGCGCTACAGCGAGGGGAGGGCAGAGCGCTACCCCGGCGCCGGCAGCGGCGTCATCGTCAGCGCCGAGGGGCACGTGCTCACCAACTTCCACGTCGCCGGCAACACCACGCGGATCGATTGCACGCTCACCGACGGACGGGTGCGCGCCGCCACCGTGGTCGCCCACGACCCGCTCACCGACCTTTCGGTGCTCAAGCTGCAGGCGCGGGCGGGGGAGAGCTTCCCGCACGCCGAGTTCGGCGACTCCGACGCGCTGCAAGTGGGAGACACCGTCTTCGCCATGGGCAACCCGCTGGCCCTGTCATCGTCGATGACCGAGGGAATCGTCTCCAACCCGGCGCGGGTCTTCACCGACTTCACCGGCAGCGAGATCGAGCAGCTCGACGTGGCGGAGGGCGAGCCCTCCGGCCTCTTCACGCGGTGGATCCAGCACGACGCGCTCATCCTGCCCGGCAACTCCGGCGGCCCGCTGGTGGACGTGCAGGGGAAGGTGGTGGGCATCAACGAGCTGGGCGGCGAGGGCTTCGGCTTCGCCATTCCCTCGGCGATCGCCCGCGAGGTGCTCGAGCAGGTGCTGGCCCTCGGCGAGGCCCATCGCGGCACGCTCGGTTTCTCGGTACTGCCGGTGGCCAAGATCAGTCGCGACGCCGGGGCGCTGGTCTCCTCGGTGCTGCCCGGCTCGCCGGCCGAGAAGGCCGGCGTGGTTCCGGGGGACGTCCTGTTGCAGCTCGCCGGCGAGCCGGTGACGGTGCGCTTCGTCGAGCAGGTGCCGCTGCTCTATCAGCGGGTGGCGCGCCTGCCGGTGGGCACCGCCGTCGAGCTGGTCGTCGAGCGCGGTGGGCAGCGCAAGACGCTCAGCGCCACCGTCGAACGCCTGGGGCCGTTCCACGGCGACGAGGGGGAGGTCCACGAGCTGGGCGTGACGCTGCAGGAGATCACGCCATTGCTCGCCGCCTCGCAGCGACTGCCCGGTAGCGACGGCCTGCTGGTCACCGGCGTCCACGCCGGTGGACCCGCCGATGCCGCCAAGCCCCGCTTGCAGGCAGGCGACGTGCTCAACAGGCTGGGTGGCGAGCCGGTGGGCTCGCTGCCGCAGCTCCGCGCCCGCGTCGCCGCATGGCCGAGCGACAAGCCAATGCCCGCCGCCGTCTGGCGGGCCGGCGAGGAGCTGCTGGCGCTGCTGCCGCCGCCGCGCGCGCAAGCGCAGCACTGGGGAGGCGAGCTGCCCAAGGCCTGGATCGGCGTGCGCACGCAGGTGCTGACCCCCGAGCTCGCCGCCGCGCTCGGCACTCCCGAGCTGCGGGGGTTCCGCGTCACCCAGGTGCTCCCGGGCACCGCCGCCGCCAAGGCGGGGTTGGCGGTGGACGACGTCATCACCGGTCTCAACGGCGACCCCCTGCAGCCGGCGCGGCTGCAGGAGGCCGAGGATCTGCGACGCGCCGTCGAGGAGCTGACGGTGGGGGGCAGCGCCAAGCTCGCCGTCTGGCACGGCGGCGCCACCCGCCAGGTCACGCTGCCCCTCGAGCCGCGGCCGCCCCAGGCCGACGAGGTGCCGCGTGCCGCCCAGGAGACGCTCGAGTTCGCGGTCCGCGAGCTGACGCTCGAAGACCGCGTGCGCAACCGCTGGAGCCTCGACGTCAAGGGAGTGCTGGTGGCCGACGCCGACCGCGGCGGCTGGGCGCAGATGGCCGGGCTGCGCCTCGACGACCTGCTGCTCGCCGTCAACGACGAGCCGGTGCCGACGGTGGCCGACTTCCAGCGGGTGATGAAGAAGCTGGTGGTGGCCAAGCCGAAGGTGGTGCGGCTCTTCCTGCGGCGCGGCGGCACCACCCACTTCGTCATCCTGGAACCCGTCTGGCACGAGGTCGACACCGGAGGTGGAGCGTGAAGAGCACCGTCCTGCGCGCCGCGGCCTGGGCGGCGGCGACGCTGCTGCTGCCGTCGGCGCCGATCAGCGCGCAGCCGGGCGCACCGGCTGCAGCGGCGGCGGCGACGGCAGACGGCCAGCTCGCGGCGCTGCTCTCCCGCTACGCGCCATCCATCGTGCGCGTCGAGGCGGTGCTGGAGACGCGGCTCAACTTCGGCGGCCAGGGCGAGGCGCAGGACTCGCGGCTCGATCTTCTCGGTGCCATTGTCGACCCCTCTGGCCTGGTGATGATCTGGAACTCCCACATCTCCCCGGCGCGCATGGTGGAGATGATGCAGAACGCCGGCCGCCAGGAGGGCATGGGCATCCAGGTGGTGCCCAAGTCGTTCACCGTCAGCCTGCCCGAGGGCGAGGTGCCGGCGATTCTCGCCGCCACCGACTCGGCGCTCGACCTCGCCTTTCTGCAGCTCGAGCGGCCGCCGGCGCAGCCGCTGCCCTTCGTCGACTTCAGGCGCGCCGACAAGCCGGCGGTGGGCGACCAGGTGGTGGTGGTCTCGCGGCTCGGCCGCGGCTTCGATCACGCCCCTTTCCTGCAAACGGCGCACGTCGGCGGGGCGCTCAAGAAGCCACGCGAAGCGTGGATCCTCGACGGCAACCTCACCGCCTTCGGGCTGCCGGTGTTCGATCGCGACGGCGTACCGGTGGGCGCGTTGACGACGGTGGTGACGCGCGGCGGCGAAACCGAGAGCGCTGCCGGCGGCCCCACCGTCGGTCAGATGCTCGGCGGCGCCTTCGGCGCTCCCGGAGAGGGGCCGCTGGGAGTGTTCGTGCTCCCCGGCGAGCGCGTTGCCTCGCTGGTCAAGCTGGCCGCCGAGCGCGCCAAGCAGCTGCTGCAGGAACGGGCGGCGACGGCGAAGCCGTAGCTAGCCGACCGGCGCTTCGATCTTCAACATGCGCCCCCAGGCGGTGCGCAGGTTGGGCGGCAGGTCGAGCTCGGGAAAAACCTCGCGCACTTCGTCGCGGGTGACGTAGCTCCAGATGTCGTTCCACTGCGCGTAGCGCAGCAGGCAGGAGATCACCCAGATGCGCTTCGTCGGCGGTCCCTCGCGGAGCCAGCGTCGCGCTTGCTCCTCGGTCACCTTTTCGGTGGGGAAGAAGTACAGATAGCTCGCGCCACCTTCGTACATGACGTCCCCAGTATAGCGCCGCCGGCGGGTCGGCCCGCGCCTTGACCCTCGCCGCAGCCATCGGCTACATTGCTCGACGAGCGGGCATAACTCAGTTGGTAGAGTGCGAGCTTCCCAAGCTCGATGTCGCGGGTTCGAGTCCCGTTGCCCGCTCCATCCCCCTTTCTAGGCGAGGCGGTTGATTCTCCGGCGGCGTGTGTCGGCGTGCGCGGCGCGGGTCAGCGACCGCTATGGTGGGTCCGTGTGCGGTTGAGGGTCGGCGGCGGCGTCTGCGGCCGGGGCCGGGGCCGGTGCGGCGGGACCGGCGCGCGCCACGTGGTGGCGGAGCAGAAGAGCGCGCGC
>DASYUP010000407.1:0-4194 GCA_036001185.1 Thermoanaerobaculia bacterium | reverse complement strand
GCCGCCACCTGGGCGATGCCGTGCCCCATGGGTCCGGCGCCCACCACCCCCATGTGCGTGACCTCCATCGAAGGCCACACTATCAGCAGCCCGGCGAAGGTGGCGGTGAAGAGAGCTACACACCGACCAGCCAGGGCTCGCGGCGTCCCAGCTTGGTGGAGAGCGCGGCGCCGACGCCGATCAGCGTCGCCACCGTCCACGTCCAGACGCCGATCCAGGGCAGCAGCTTGGCGACACCGAGCAGCAGCAGGCCGATGGTCGCCGCCGACAGCGGCAGCATCCGGCCCTGTAGCAAGCGTCGCGACGCCCACTCGCCGAGGGCAT
The DNA here is from genome assembly GCA_036001185.1 of Thermoanaerobaculia bacterium. Taxonomy (GTDB): domain Bacteria; phylum Acidobacteriota; class Thermoanaerobaculia; order Multivoradales; family JAIOJS01; genus DASYQD01. The sequence goes on along the minus strand of DASYUP010000407.1, from coordinate 3,870 downwards.
GGAAGACGGCCACCATTCCCCACAGCTTGAGCAGCAGGGCGACGAAAACGGCGAGGAAGAGCAGCGGCACGCCGAGCACCGAGGCGGCGAGGGAGGTGAGGAAGAGCGCGGTGAGCACCAGGCTGAGCACGGCGGTGAGGCCGACGAGGAAGTTGCGGAAGGGGTCGGCGGCGACGCTCTCGGAGGTGGCGAGCAGCTCGCGGCCCGAGGTGGCGAAGAGCATCAGCAGCAGCACCAGCCAGCCGCAGAGCAGGGCCAGCTTGGCGCCCACCACCAACGGCGAGCTGGCGGGCAGACCGAGGCTGGGTCCCTCGAGCAACGTCAGCCAGGCGCGGGACACCGAGGGGTAGGCGACAGTGCGGCCGCCAATGGTGGCACCGGCGGCCGTCGACACGTCGCCGCCGAGCACGAACACGTCGCCGTCGATGCGGCCGCCCGGCTGCAGGCGCACGTCGCCGCCGAGGACAATGACGTCCCCCGTCACCGCCCCGGCGACGCTCACCGTGCCGTCGATCGCCACCACGTCGGCCAGCGCCTCGCCGGCGACGACGAGGTCGCGTTCGAGCGCCACCACCTGGCTCCGCGCCACGCTGCCACGTTCGATGCGCAGCGCCTCGCGCGGCGCGCCGGCGGCGTGGGCTGGGCGTTGCGCCGCCGCCGGCAGGAGCAGCAGACCGGCGGCGAGCGCCGTCCAGCGCAGCGGCGCTACCTCCAGCGCCGCGTGGTGGCGGCGGCCACCGCGCGCCGCCGCCAGGAACGACCCCCGCGGCGCAGCAGCACCAGCAGCAGGGCGTTGACGGCGAGGACGCCGAGGCCGAACACCACCTGCGCCGGCAGGTCGAGGGCGGCGCCGAGCGCCATGCCGACGCCGCGCCAGGAGGCGGCCAGCAGGCCGGCGCCGGAGAGGGCGGCCGCCATTCCGAAGTCGGCCACCGCGCGGGCGGCAGCAAGCGCCGGCGAGGCGGGAGCGAGACGCGCGCCCCCGATGCCGAGGAAGCCGAGGGCCAGCGCCACCAGTGCGGCGAGGGCGAGCAGCGACGAACGCCAACCCTGCACCCGGCGGTCGGCCCAGGGGGCCCGCGCCGGCAGCGCCGCCATCACCTGCCGCGCGAAGCCAGGCCGCGCCATGACCCGGTCACTGGCGAGCAGGGCGTCGAGCCGGGCGAGCTGCCGGTCGTCCTCGTCGCCGGCAGTACCCACGTGGGGCCGGGGATCGTGCGCCTGGGGGTCGGGATCGCGGGGGTCCATCTCAGTCTCCAGCCATCTTAGTCGCCAAGCGTTCTTTCTTCAGTCGCCAAGGTAGTCTGCCAGCTTTTCCTTCAGCATCTGCCGTCCGCGAAAGAGCTTGTTCTTCACCGTGCCGAGTGGCATGCGCTTGAGCTGGGCGATTTCCTCGTAGGAGAGCTCCGCGTAGTGCCGCAGCATGATGAGCTCACGGTAGTCGCTGGGCAGCCCGTCGATGGCGCCCTGGATGGCCGACCCGCGCTGGTCGTTGCGCAGATCCTGATAGGGCGTCGGTCCCTCGCTCGGCAGGTCGCGCTCCCAGGGCGAGTCGTCCTCCGGGTCCTGGCGCTGCAGCGGCACCCAGCGCACCTTGCGCCGGCGCAGCTCGTCGATCGCCAGGTTGTGCGCCACCCGGAAGGTCCAGGTGGAGAACTTGAACTGGGGATCGAAGCGATCGAGCGCCTGATAGACCCGCAAGAAGACCTCCTGGGCCAGATCGTGGGCGGTTTCGAGGTCGCGCAGCATACGGAAGAGGAAGCTGACCAACCGGTCCTGGTATCGCTCCACCAGCAGGCCGAAGGAGCCTTGCTCGCCCCCCAGTGCCCGCGCCACCAGCTCCTCGTCGGGGACCTGGCTGACCGGCGGGGCGCCGGAAAAGGGCCGGGTTCCTGCGGCCATCGGGTGTTACGGGAGCGGCGGGGGAAGGTTGCAGCCCTTAGCCGCCGGCGGTTGCCGGGGCGGCCGGCGGGGGGGAGCCGGCTGCCCGCTGCGTCGCCGACGGGAAGCCGGTGGCGCGCCCGGCGAGCAGATCGGCGCGGTCGCGCTCGATGCCGTGCGGCGCCTACTCCACCACCCGTCCCACCTCCTTGCCATCGCGGATACGACGAAGGCCGGCACGGTGGTGCAGCCCGAGGCCGGCGAGCAGCCGCAGTGTACCGTGTCGGGCCGAGGAAACATGCCTACGGTGGCGTCTCCCGCACGCGCACCAGGCGGTCCCACTGCTCGAGGGTGTCGAGCACCTCCATCCCCGAAACCACCCGGCCGAAGGCGGTGTAGCCGCCGTCGAGGTGGGGCTGGGAAGAGAGGGTGACGAAGAACTGGCTGCCGCCGGTGTCGGGTCCCGACAGCGCCATGCCCACCACGCCGCGCTCGTAACGCAGCAGATTGAGCTCGTCGCGCACGCTCCAGCCGGGACCACCCGAGCCATCGCCCCGTGGGTCGCCCCCCTGGACCACGAAGTCGGCAACCAGCCGATGGAGGAGCGTGCCGTCGTAGAAGCCCTGGCCGGCGAGCGACAGGAAGTTGGCGCAGGTGAGCGGTGCCTGGTCGCAGGCGAGCTCGACCTCGACCGCTCCCCGCTCGGTCTCGAGGCGCACGCGGTGGGGCTGTTGGCTGGCCAGCACGAGGTCGCGATAGGCCGCCACCGGCAGGCGCCGACCCGCCTCTCCAATCGCCGGCAAGGGCTCGCCGAGAGCGGCGAGGGCGGCGGCGGCGGCCCGGCGCAGCAGCCATTCTTCGCCGGCGACGACGCCGCGCAACGCCGCGAGCGCCGGCTCGCGCTCCGCGGGGGCTGCCTTGGCACGGGCCGCCAGCGCCTCGATCGCCGACCGCTGCCCGTCGTCGAGCCGGTCGCCGGCGGCGAGGGCGAGGGCCGCCACCAGCTCGGCGACCGGCAACCGCGGATGCTCGGCGGCCCAGTCGAGGGCAGTGGCGCGCACCACCGGGTCCGCATCGGCGAGGGCGGAGCGGGCGATCGCCTCACCTCCCTCGCCGGCCAGGGCGAGCTGCGCCGTCACCGCCGCAACGCGCACCGACGGCGCGGGGTCCGCCCCCAACGTCGCGAGCAGCGCCGTCAGCGGCAGCTTGCCGGCCCCCTCGGCGGCGCTGGCGCGCAGCGGCACCTCGCCGCCGTGCGCCGCCTCGGCCAGCAGGTCGGGGGCGCGCCGATCGCCGCCGGCAACCAGCGCCAGCAGAGCGAGCTGCCGCTCGCGCAGTGGGCCGTGGTGGAAGCGCGCCACCAGGGCGCCGGCCAGCGTCTCGTCGCCGAGCCAGCTGCCGGCGACCTCCAGGGCCGTGACCCGCACACCGGCGCGCGAATCGTCGAGGAGGTCGAGCAGCCGAGCTCGCCAGCTCGCCGGCGCCGCCACCTTGCCCTCGGCCACCAGCCTCGCGGCGGCGCGCAGGGCCTGGACGACGGGGCCGCTCGCGGTGGCGTCGAGCAGCGGGCGCAGGAGGACGGCGTCGGCTCCCTCGCCCACCTGACCGAGCCCGCGGGCGGACCAGGCCGCCACCCAGGGATCCTGGTCGCTGAGCAGCTGCCGCAGCAGGGACGCGCCTGCCGGGCGCGGGTAGCGCGCCACGGCATAGGCGGCGCTGGCGTGCATGCCAGCGTCGGCGAGAGCGCCCGGGGCCAGCGCCGCGCGTGCCGCCTCGACCGCGCCGTCCTCCTGGAAGCGGAAGAGGGCGGGAAGCAGCCGCGCCCATCGCTCGGCCGCGGGCAAGGGGGCGAGCGCCGCCTGCACGTCGGCGAGCGGCGTCGCCAGGCGAGCGAGGGCCTCGACCGCCAGCGCCGCCACCTGGCGATCGGCATCGCGGGCGGCGCGCAGCAGCGCCGGCCGCAGCTCGCTAGCGCTCTCGGCGTGCAGA